>CAZEUW010000001.1:0-34007 GCA_964515425.1 uncultured Gemmatimonadota bacterium
GCCGGCCCGCGTGCTGGTCCTGGTCGGAACGCGCCCGGAGGCCATCAAGATGGCCCCGGTCGTGACGGCGATCGGCGAGCGCCGGGAGCTGGAGGGCGTCCTCGCGCTGACCGGTCAGCACACGGACCTCGTGGACCGGGTGCTCGACACGTTCGAGCTGGTCCCGGACCACGACCTGGGCATCATGCGGGAGGGTCAGACCCTCTACCAGGTCGCCGCCGCCTGCCTCGACGGGATGCGGGACGTGGTCCGCGCCTCGGATCCCGACGTCGTCCTGGTCCAGGGCGACACGGCGAGCGCGTTCTTCTCGGCCCTGTCCGGCTTCTTCGAGCGAACGCGCGTGGGGCACGTGGAGGCGGGCCTCCGGAGCGGCGACAAGTGGTCGCCGTTCCCGGAGGAGATCTTCCGTCGCCTCACCGACGACGTGGCGGACTGGCACTTCGCGCCGACGCGCGAGGCACGGGACAACCTCCTCGACTCGGGGATCCCGGAGTCGTCGGTGCACCTGACGGGGAACACCGTCGTGGACGCGCTGGCGCGGCTGCGGGGCCGGGCGTCGGCGGGGCAGGGGACCGACGACCCGACGCTCCGCCGGCTGCTGGGCGGGGGAGGGCGGCTGATGCTCCTCACCATGCACCGCCGGGAGTCCTTCGGCGAACCCATCCGCCGCGCCCTGCGCGCGGTCCGGGAGCTGGTCGACGAGGTCGGGGACGTGGAGGTCCTCTATCCGGTCCACCCGAATCCGGAAGTCACGGGCCCGGCCGGGGAGATCCTCGCCGGCCATCCGCGGATCCACCTCACCGATCCGCTCGGCTACTTCGACCTGCTTGGGGCGCTGGAGGCCGCCGAGCTCGTCCTCACCGATTCCGGGGGGATCCAGGAGGAGGCGCCCAGCTTCGGGGTGCCGGTGCTGGTGCTTCGGGACGTGACCGAGCGGCCAGAGGGTCTGAGGGCCGGCGTGGCCCGCCTCGTCGGAACGGACCCCGAGCGGATCCGCGGCGAAGCGCTCCGGATCCTGGGCGACCCGGAGGTGCGGGCCTCCATGGCGGCGACCGCCAATCCGTACGGCGACGGACGTGCGGCCGAGCGCATCGTGGACGTGCTCGCCGCCGAACTGTGCGACGTGCCACGTCGCACCGGAGCGTGGGAGGGATGAGCGCACCGGCCGGGCGATCCGCGCCCGACGTGGCCGAGGCGGACGACCCGCTGTCGGTGGCCATGACCTGCGTCTACTACCCGCCGGAGGTCGGCGGGCTCGAGAGCCACGTGCACCATCTCGGACGGGCGCTGGTCGGTCGGGGGCACCGCGTCGCGATGATCACCTCGCGCTCGGTGGCCGGGTCGCCGCGCGAGGAGCGGATGGAGGGCGTCGAGGTGCGGCGCACATGGATGCCCTCCCGCGGTCCCGTGGGCTGGACGGCGCACGCCGTCGCGTCGACCCCGGCCCTCTGGCGGGCGGCCCGGGACGCCGACGTCGTCCACGCCCACACCTTCGCCTCGGGGCTCCCGGCGGCCCTCGCCTGCGCGGGGACGGGCCGTCCCCTCGTCCTCACCCTGCACACCTCCCACTTCCTGCGGTTGGCCCGTCGACGCGGATGGCGCCGATACCTCGGTTGGCTCGTCCGGCGGGCCGATCGGGTGCTGGGCACGAGCGAGGAGATCCGTGACGTCGCCGGCTCGCTCGCGCCCGGCGTGGAGGTGGAGGCGATCACCAACGGCGTCGACGTGTCGCTCTTCCACCCCGACGCCGGGACTCGCCCCGCGTCCCGGGAGCTGATCGTCGTCCCGCGGCGGCTCTTCGCGAAGAACGGTGTCGAGTATTTCGTGCGGGCGCTGCCCGCCGTGGCCGAGCAGCGCGACGTCGAGGCCCTCCTGGTCGGCGACGGTCCCGAGCGAGGCCGTCTCGAGGCGCTGGTCGGCGAGCTCGGCCTCGAGGACCGGCTCGCCTTCGCCGGGGCGCAGCCGCACGAGGAGATGCCCCGCCTGCTGGCGTCGGCCACGGTGGCCGTGATCCCTTCGCTGGCCGAAGCCACGTCGGTGGCCGCCCTCGAGGCCCTCGCGTGCGGAACGCCGGTGGCGGCCTCGCGGGTCGGCGGCCTGCCGCAGATCGTGGACGAGACGGTGGGGACGCTCTTCGAGCCGGGCGATCCCGAGGATCTGGCGAGACGGCTCCTGGCGCTCCTCGGGCGCGAGGACCTGTCGGAAGCCGGCCGTCGCGGGCGGGAGCGCGTGGTCGAGCGATGGAGCAACGAGCGGCTCGCCCGGGAGCACGAGAGCTGGTATCGGGACGTGATCTCCGGTAGGGGAGGGAAGGCGTGACGAACGGAGAGGAGCGGGAGGGTCGTCCGTTGCCCGACGGTCCCTACCTGGTCGTCGTCCCCACGTACGACGAGGCGGACAACCTCCCCCGTCTCGTGCCCCGGATCCTCGAGCAGGACGAGCGCCTGCACGTCCTGATCGTGGACGACGCCTCGCCCGACGGCACGGGCGAGGTGGCCGAGCGTCTCGCCCGCGAGCGCGACGACGGCCGCATCCACGTCAAGCACCGCTCCGGCAAGCTCGGCCTCGGCAGCGCCTACATCGAGGGATTCCGGTGGGGTCTGGAGCGCGACTACGGCCTCTTCTTCGAGATGGACGCCGATTTCTCGCACGATCCCCGGCATCTACCGGAATTCCTCGAGGCGATCTCGGAACACGACCTCGTGCTGGGCGCGCGCTACCTGGAGGGGCGGGTCACGGTCGTCAACTGGCCGATGACGCGTCTACTGCTGAGCTACTTTGGAAGCCTGTATGCACGTGTCATAACAGGACTTCCTCTACACGACCTCACGACCGGCTTCAAGTGCTTCCGACGCCGGGTCCTGGAGACGCTCGACCTCGACGCCGTCGAGTCCGAAGGCTACGCATTCCAGATCGAGATGACCTTCCGCACCTGGAAAGCCGGATTCTCGGTCGGCCAGATCCCGATCGTCTTCGTCGAGCGCGAGGAGGGCGAGTCGAAGATGTCCCACCGCATCATCCGCGAGGCGGTCTGGAAGGTCTGGAAGTTCCGGCTGCTGGACCTCTTCGGGCGTCTGGACCCCGGTGCGGGCGACTGAGCGTCGGAAGAAGCCGCCGGCCGGACCGGCGCGATCCGCGAATTTCGGCGCCAGGACGTCTCTCGAGGCGTTTTCTCCGCGTCTCCCGCCGTCTGTCCGTGGGCGCTGGACGCTGGATGTTGCGGCCGCGTCGTGCTCGGCGGCGGGGCGGTGAGTCCGAGGTTCCGCGTGCAGCCCCGAGGTGCGAGCCGCGGCGTGCTAGTTTACATAATATACATTATATGCCATGTGGAAAACGGCGGGGAAAACGGGCGCTCCGCGTCGATCGGAGGGTTCGGAGGATGCCGAGAATTGACGGAGATGCGGCGTGAGCCGGCCTCAGCTCCCCGATTCGGAGCCGGAGTCGCCCTCGGGACCGGCCATCAGACCGCGGATCTCCCCGGCACGGACCGCGTAGAGGCTCGTCGCCTCGGTCTCCTCCGCCTGGGCGGCGAGACGCTCGTAGACGCCGAGCGCCTCCTCGAGACGACCGGCGTCCCTGAGGATGCGCGCCCGCTCGGCCGACGCCAGCCGTCGCTGGAAGTCGAATCGCGCCCGCTCGGCGAGTTGTGACAGGACCTCGAGCGCCTGCTCCGTCCGACCTGCGGCTTCGAGTGCCTGCGCCTGGATCCGCCGGGTCGCGAACCCGGTGGGTTCGTCGGGGCTGGTGGCCTCGACCGCCGGCTGGATCGTGGCGACGGCCTCGGAGCCCTGGCCCGTGGCCAGTTGCTGGCGAGCCAGCACGATGCGGGCCTCCATCCCGGCATCGGTGTCGCCGAATCGTTCGAGATAGTTCTGCACGGCGGCGACGGGCGCCGGATTCTGGCCGGACGCGATCTCGGAGCGGAGCTGCGCGAGGCGCTGGTTCGCGCGCTGCTCGAGATTCTGCTGATAGCTCGTGTACCAGAGCGCGCCGCCCACGACGACCGCGAGGACGAAAGCGCCGACGACCACGGTCACGGTGTTCGATCGAACCCAGGCGATCACCCGGTCGACGGTCCTGAGGAAGGCGTCCTCGCGCTCGTGCGGGCCCTTCCCGCCCTTCTTCGGGTTGGCTACGGCTCCCGGCATCGTTCCTCCCGTCCGCGTGCGGTCGCGCCCTCGGGCACGACCCTGGATGAACTATTATAAAGGTATGATGTAAAACACGTTATAATGGTTCGACAGCATGATCATCTCGTCCCCGTCGCGGGCCGCGATCGCCACGATCGCGACGACGGATGCGTTGCCCTGCTCCAGAGTCCGGACGAGATCGGCCGTCGGCGTGGCCCGGATCGTCTCGCCGACGATCGCGACTCGGCGGCCCTCGAGGTCGGCGGCGCCCCCCGCCCCGGCGGCGTCCCGTGCAGCGGTGAGGAGGGGAAGCCCCGTGCGGTCTGCGATCACGGTCGCGATGCCCGCGGGGTCGGCGCCCGCCCGGACCAGGACGTCGGGCACGTGCGAGCGGATCTCGTCCTCCAGGCGCTCGAAGATCCGTTCGCGCACACGGGGAGCGTCGAGCGGTACGAGCGACCCGTCGAACTCGGCCGGTGCGTCGTCCGACTCTCCCTGCAGGGGGCGCGCCAGCTCCTCGTCGCGCCGGGAGGACCCGGCACGAGGGGACGCCGGCGCGTAGGGCTCGGGTGGCCACACCGGTGCGGATGCCCCCCCGCGCTGCACCGCACCCGGGAGGTCCGTCGAGCCGGCCGGTCGCGGCACGTACACCTCCGGCGGGCGCTCGGCGGCACCACTCAAAACAGCCACCTCACGGCCGCGAAGCCGGCGACGATCAGCACCACCAGCAGGATCGTCAGCAGGTTGAACCACCTGTCGATGAATTCCCTCACCGGCTCGCCGAAGATCCTCAGCAGGCCGGCCACCAGGAAGAAGCGGGCACCGCGGCTGACCACGGAGATCCCGAGGAACGGAAGGATCGGTACTTTGAAGCCGCCGGCCGCGATCGTGAAGACTTTGAACGGGATCGGCGTGAAGCCCGCCGCGCCGAGGGTCACGACCAGGTTGTCGTGGTAGAGCGCCCCCATCCGCCGGTAGAGATTTCCGTAGCCGTAGGTTTCGAGGATCCAGCGGCCCGCGGAGTCGTAGAGCGCCGCGCCCACCCAATACCCGATCACGGCCCCTGCCAGCGAGCCCGCCGTGCACAGGAGGGCGAAGCGCAGCGCCCGTTTCGGATCGCCGAGGCAGAGGGGGATGAGGAGTACGTCGGGCGGGATCGGGAAGAAGACGGCCTCCGCCACCGCCACCCCGAACAGCGCGCCCGGACCGCCGGGCCGATCGGCCCAGGAGAGCACCCAGTCGTAGAGTCGACGGATCGCGTTGGGACGACGTCCCTCTCCGGAGGGCCCGGGGCTCACCAGCCCAGCTCCCCCACGAGCGGAACGAAGCGCGCCTGGTCGAGCACGGTCTCCTCGAACCGGTCGCCGCGTCGGCGGACGAGCCTCAGCTCCTGCGCGTCCTCGTCCCCCACCGGGACGAGCAGCCGTCCCCGGTCGGCGAGCTGGTCCCGGAGGTCTTCCGGGACGTCCGGGGCCGCGGCCCCGACCAGCACCGCGTCGTAGGGGGCGTGCTCGGGCCACCCCCGGCTCCCGTCGCCCGTGCGGAGTGTCACGTTTTCCAGCTCCAGCACCGCGAGGCGCTCCCGCGCGACCTCGGCCAGCGTCTCGACCCGCTCGACGGAATAGACGTGTGCGCACAGCGTCGAGAGGAGCGCGGTCTGGAATCCCGATCCGGTCCCCACCTCCAGCACGCGGTCCTCACCGTCGAGCTCCGCTGCGGCCAGGTGGAAGGCGTGCACGGACGGTCGCGAGATCGTCTGCCCGTGGCCGATCGGGAGGGCGGCGTCCTCGTAGGCGCGGTGGGCGACCGACTCGGGGACGAACCGGTGCCGCGGCACGACGTCGAAGGCGTGGAGGACGGCGAGGTCGTCCACGCCCGCTCTGCGCAGCCGCTCGACCAGCCGGCGCCGGTCGCGCCGGTACCGCGCCTCTCCCGCGGTCACGATTCGCTCTCCAGCTTCCACGAGCGGACCCGCTCGATCAGCTCGAAGTTGGTGAGGTCGAGGTGCATGGGGGTGACCGAGATGAATCCGGCCTCGACGGCACGGAAGTCCGAGTCCTCGCGCCCGGTCCAGTGGGAGCGTCCGCCGCCGATCCAGAAGTACTCCTGGCCGTGCGGATCGCGGTTGCGGGAGAGCGAGTCCGAATAGACGCGTCGTCCGAGCGCCGTCACCCGAACGCCCTCGACCTCGTCCGGGTGCAGGGGCGGGAGGTTCACGTTGAAGAAGGTCTCCTCCGGGAAATCGTCGCGCTCCAGCAGGGTGCCCAGCAGCTCCCGGACCCGGGGGCCGTAGTCGCGCAGCCGCTCCTCGCGGTCCCCGGTGAAGGAGATCGCGATGCTCGGAATGCCCAGGATCGTTCCCTCCATCGCCGCGGCCACGGTCCCGGAATAGAGGACGTCCTCCCCCATGTTCGGGCCGTGGTTGATGCCCGACAGGATGAAGTCCGGCCGATGGTCGAGGAGCTGGTTGACGGCCAACAGCACACAGTCGGTCGGCGTGCCGTCCACGACGTAGCGGTCCCTCTCCACCCGGGTGGCGCGCAGCGGCCGATGCAGGGTCAGCGAGTGGCTGCTCGCGCTCTGCTGGCGGTCGGGCGCCACGACCACGGTGCGTCCGAGCTCGTCGGCGGCCTCGGAGAGCACGCTCAGGCCGCGGGCGTGGACGCCGTCGTCGTTGGTGAGGAGGATGCGCGGCCGTCCGTCCCCCCCCTCGGCGCTCGGAGGCGGGGACGTCATTCCTCGAGCGTGAGGAGATCCACGAGCTCGTCCGCCTCGCGGCGGAGGTCCTTCACGGTCCTCGTGTCCCAGGCCACGCGCGAGGCTCGGGCGAGCTTCCCCTCCTTGCGGAGCTGCTCCAGCTTCTCGGCGGCACCCTCGATCGTGTACTTCTCGGTGTAGAGCAGGTGCCGGAGCAGCTGCACGAGCTTGATCTGCTTGCGGCGGTAGACGCGGTTCCCGGCCTGGTTCTTGGAGGGGTTGAGCGCCGTGAACTGCGTCTCCCAGTAGCGGAGGACGTGGGGCTTGAGGTCGGTGATCTCGGCGACCTCTCCGATGGAATAGTATTCCTTGGGGGCGATGCGATCGTTGGTCACGTCAGCTCCACCGCTCCGGCTTGGGTTCTCGCGCCATGAGCTCGGCCAGCGCCTCGCGCGGGACCACGTCCTCGAACAGGATGGAGTATACGGCGTCCACGATCGGCATCTCCACCCCGTGCTCCCGTGCCAGCCGCCGGGCGGCACGGGTGGTGGGCACGCCCTCGACCACCTGCTCGACCTCCTCGAGCGCCTCCTCGACGCTCGCGCCCCGTCCGAGTGCCAGCCCGCACCGGCGGTTCCGGCTGAGCCCCCCCGTGCACGTGAGGATGAGGTCGCCGACGCCGGCGAGCCCGGAGAGGGTCACCTCCCGGCCACCGAGGGCCACGGTGAGCCGCACCAGCTCGGCCAGCCCGCGAGTGAGGAGCGCGGCCCGGGCGTTGGACCCCAGCTCCAGGCCGTCGCTGATCCCGGCCGCGATGGCGATCACGTTCTTGAGCGAACCGCCCAGCTCGGTGCCGACGACGTCCGACTGGGTGTAGATCCGGAAGTGATCGTTCTGGAACAGGCGCTGGCAGCGTACGGCGGCCTCCTGGTCCTCGGCGGCGGCCGCGACCGCGGTCGGCATCTCCCGGACCAGCTCCACGGCGAAGCTCGGTCCCGAGAGCGCCACGACGGAGTCCTCGGGGCCCAGGTGGAGCGCCTCGGCCATGACCTCGCTCATCCGGAGGCCGGTTTCGATCTCGATCCCCTTGGAGCCGCTCACGACGAGGGCGTCGTCCGGGAAGGACGCCCGTGCTTCCACGAAGACCTCCCGGACCGCGTGCGACGGGGTGGCCGAGACGACGATCGAGGCGTTCTCGAGGGCCTCCGCCATCTCGGCCCGGGCGTCGATCGCGTCGGCCAGGCGTGCGTCGGGCAGGTACTTCTCGTTCGAGGAGCGCTCGCTGATCTCGCGCGCCACGGCGGGGTCGTGCGCCCAGAGCCTGACGCGGTGGCCGTTGCGGGCCAGCACGTCGCCGAGGGCGGTCCCCCAGCTGCCGGCCCCCAGCACGCAGACCCGCTCTCCGGAACCGCTCATCGTTCGACGTCCCCGTCGAAGGAGTGCTCCTCGCCCTCGAGGAGGCGGGCCACGTTGGCGCGATGGGTCCACCCGACCAGGAGCGCGAGCGCGGCGACGAAGAGCACCGTCTCGGCGGGCGCGTCGAGCAGCCAGGCGACGAGCGGGAGGGCCGTGGCGGCCGACAGCGAGGCCACGGAGACGGTCCGCGTCAGCAGGACCACGCCGCCCCAGATCAGCGTCCCGACCAGCGCGGTCACCGGGGCGAGCGCCACCACGACGCCGCCGGACGTCGCCACGCCCTTGCCGCCCCGGAAGCCGAGGAAGGCGGACCAGACGTGCCCGGCGATGGCACACAGGCCGTAGGCGAGGGCCAGCTCGCGCATCCCGCTCCCGTCCCAGCCGGGGAAGAACCAGGTAGGGACCAGCCCCTTGGCCGCGTCGACGGCCACCACGGGGCCCGCCCAGCGGAAGCCCAGCACGCGATAGACGTTGGTCGCGCCGAGGTTGCCGCTCCCGCGGCCGTCCACGTCGACCCCAGCGATCCGTCCGGCGATCCAGCTCGAAGGGATCGACCCCGCCAGGTAGGCGGCCACCAGCAGGGCGGCGACCCTCAAGCGCTCCCTCCCCTGCCCCGGACCTTCATCCGAACGGGCGTCCCCTCGAAATTCCACGCTTCGCGGAAGCCGTTCTCGAGATAGCGCACGTAGTGCGTCGCCAGCTCCTCCGGGCGGTTGGCGAAGAGCACGAAGAGCGGCGGCGCCGTACCCGCCTGCGTCCCGTAATAGATTCGCACGTCGCCGCTTCTGCCCTGGGGAGGCTGGCGCCGCTCGATCAGTTCCCCGAGGACCTCGTTGACCTCGGGCGTGGGGACGCGTCGGTGTCGGTTGCTCTCGACCTCGAACGCCAGGTCGAGGGCGCGGGACACGCGCTTCCCGGTGCGTGCCGACGCGGTGAGGATGGGTACGCGTCTCAGGTACGGGGCCCGTTCGCGGAGGGCCTCGGCGAAGCTCTCCACCAGCCCGGGCTCCTTCTCCTCGATCAGATCCCACTTGTTGGCCACGAAGACCAGCCCTCGGCCCTCGCTCCACGCTCGGTCGCCGATTCGGAAGTCCTGATTGCCCGCCCCCAGGTGCGCGTCCACCATGAGCAGGCAGACGTCGGCCCGGCGGATCGCCTCCGCCGCGCGGAGGCGGCTGTAGAACTCGACGTCGTCGTCGACACGCGACCGGCGCCGCAGCCCGGCCGTGTCGATCAGGCAAACCGTCTTGCCGTCGTACTCCAGATAGGTGTCGATCGCGTCGCGCGTCGTGCCGGCCTCCTCGTGGACGATGACCCGTTCCTCGCCCAGCAGGCGGTTCACGTAGCTCGACTTGCCGACGTTGGGCTTCCCGATCACGGCCAGGTGGAGGTCCGCGTGTCGGGTGGGTTCACGCCCCGCCCCTTCCTCGGGGATCGCCTCGACGACCCGATCGAGCAGGTCGCCGCTCCCCTTCCCGCTCAGGGCGGAGACCGGAGCGGGCTCTCCGAGTCCGAGGCGGTAGAAGTCGAGGTGCGAGAGGTCGCCTCGGGGATCGTCGACCTTGTTGACGGCGAGGACCACGGGGAGGCCGGAGCGGCGGAGGAGCTCGGCCACGTGCTCGTCGACGGGGTGGACGCCGGTGCGGGCGTCGACCACGAAGACCACCGCGTCGGCGCGCTCGAGGGCGAGCAGGACCTGGTGCCGGACCGCGTCCTCCATCGCCCGCTCGGGGTCGTGGACCAGCCCGCCGGTGTCGGCGAGCAGGAACGAGTGGCCCACCCATTCCGCCGGTGCGAACTGCCGGTCCCGAGTCACGCCGGCCCGCTCGGCCACGATCGCCACCCGACGGCCCAGCACCCGGTTGAAGAGCGTGGACTTGCCGACATTGGGCCGGCCGACGATGGCCACGAGCGGGAGCCGGGTCGGGACGTCCGGCAGGCTGTCGACCTCCGCCTCCACCTCCGGCGGCTCCCGTGTCGACGCGGCGATGGGTCCGGCCCCGTGCCCCGGGAGGCTCAGGAGCCTCCCGGAGCCTGTCCGTGCCGGAATCCGGCGACCGGCTCCTGCGTCTCCAGGGCGACCTCGAAGGTCGTGCTCCCCTGGGCCGGCACCTGGATCGACGCTTCCCTGCTGGCCACCACGCTTCCGTCGGGGCCGAGGAACTCGAACGGAACGGTCACGGTCTGACCCGCCCGCGTGCCCGGGTTCACCTGTCCTCGGATCACGTATCGGTTCTCGGACTCCCGCACCATGTTCAGCTGCGAGAACTCCAGGGGCAGGTTCTGGATGCGCGGCAGCAGCTGCTGCACGCGACCCGTTCGCCCCTGCTGGTCGAGCGCCTGGATCAGGGTTCTGTAGAGGTCCTTCTGGTACGGATACCACTCGACGAGCGTGTCGGCGAGCGCGGCCGCATCGCCCACGCTCCCCGAGACGCGATGGATCTCGACCAAGTTCTGCATCGTGGGCTTGTCGTAGGGCTGCAGCTCACGCGCTCGCTCGAAGGCCACCTTCGCGCCCTGGATCGACTGCGATCGCATCAGCCCGACGCCGACGTTGAACCACTGCGAGAAGGAGAGGTCGTCCCGCTGGAGGAGCCGGTCGAACACCGCGTCGGCGCTGTCGGCGAGCGACGTCTGACTGCTGTCGCTCGAGGCCACTTCCCGCAGTGCCACGGCGTAGTTGATGTTCGCGGTCACGTCGTCGGGGTTCCGCTGGAGATAGTCCGAGTAGATGCTCAGCGACTCGTCGATCTGTCCCTGCTGCCGCAGCAGCTCGGCCAGGTTGATGTAGGCGGCCCGCACCTGCTCGGTGGCGGTCGAGTCCGACGCCACCTCGAGCGACCGCCGATACAGGGACTCCGCCCGCCCGGTCTCGCCCCTCTGCTGCAGGAGGAGCGCCGCGTTGTTGAGAGAGCGGGGATCCTCGCGGATCACGTTGGCGGACGCGAACCGGTCGAGCGCCGTGCTGTCGTTCCCCGCCTGGTAGGCGCGGATCCCGGCGTTGTACGCGTCCACCCAGGCGTTCTGTCGGGCGGCCTGGGTGAGGTCGGTGCAGCCTGGCGAGAGGGCGATGAAGCGATTGAACATCGAGTCGGCCATCGCGAGGTTGCCGAGCCCGATGTGCGCGCGCCCGGCCAGCCAGAAAGCGGCGGCGTCCTCCTCGTTCTGCGCCAGGGCCAGGCGGACACGGGTCAGCGCCTGATCGTAGCGCGAGCGGGCCTGCTCCGGCGCGACCGTGTCGAGCTCCATGGCCTGGTCGATCATCTCCTCGGCCTGTCGCGTGGCCTCGGTGCCCTCCATCTGGCACTCCTGCTCCTGGCCGACCAGGTCGCCGCTCGCCACCGTGAGCGACACGCCGGCGACGAAGAGGGCTCGGAGCAGGCTCGGTGTACGTTCGAACACGGATTTCTCCCTTCCGGATCTCGTGCTGTCGTGCCACGGCGCGGCGAGCGCGCACGCGGTCGAACCGCGTCTCGTTCCGCTCCGCCGCGGCGTGCTGTCGTCGTTCGGGCGGTCATACCCAGGGGGCCGCGGCTCGGTCCCCGATGACGTAGACGTGTGCGCCCGGAAGCCCGTCACTCCGCGGTTCCGATCTCAGTAGACGAGCGCGCCCGCCGTGTTGAAGAGCACCACGGCCTCGCCCGATCGGAGCTCGCCGGCCTCCCGCAGCCGGCGGGCGGCGGCGAGCGTCGCGCCGCCCTCGACGGCGGCGTCGATGCCCTCCCTCGCGCCCAGGTCGCGGCTCCCTCGGCGCATCGCATCGTCCTCGACGGCGACGGCACCCCCGTCCGATTCCCGGAGCGCCCGGAGGATGAGGAAGTCCCCAAGGGCGGACGGCACGCGGAGCCCCCAGGCCTCCGTGTCGGGGGAATCCCAGGCTGGGGCCTCGTCCCGGCCCCGCCGCCAGGCCCGGACCATGGGCGCGCAACCCTCGCTCTGGACCGCGTAGAGCCGGGTCCGCCGCTCGCCGAGCCCCAGCGCCTCGAGCTCGCCCAGCACCTTCCAGGTGGCGATCAGGCCGGTGCCGCCCCCCGTCGGGTAGACGACGGCGTCCGGGGCACGCCATCCGAGCGCCGCGAGGATCTCCAGCATCATCGTCTTCTTGCCCTCCACGCGGTACGGCTCGCGCAGCGTCGAGACCCCGAACGCGCCCGTCCGTTCGGCCCATGCCGACGCCCGGGCGCCGCACTCGTCGATCAGACCGTCCACTTCCACCGTCTCGGCCCCGTAGTGCCGGCAGCGGCGCCGGACCCCGTCCGGCGTGTCGGCCGGCAGGAAGACGCGGGCGGTCACCCCGGCCCGGGCGGCGTACGCGGCCAGAGCCGCTCCCGCGTTGCCGGCGCTCGGCACGACGAGGGCCTCGGCCCCGTCCCGGACGGCGCGGGTCACGGCCGCCGAGAGCCCCCGGTCCTTGAAGCTGCCCGTCGGGTTCCGGCTCTCGTCCTTGACCATCAGTTCGAGCTCGAGCTCCGAGGAGAGGCGGCCGGCGCGGTGCAGCGGCGTGCCTCCCTCCCCCAGGGTCACCGGCGCCTCGCCCTCCCGCAGTGGCAGCAACTCGCGGAATCGCCACATGCCGCCGCCGGAGCGTCCCTCCCACCGTCGACGAAGCGCCGGGCCGGACTCGGCCGCCTCGTACCGGGCGAAGAGCGGGGATCCGCAGTCGGAGCACACGGTGGTGCCCGGCCGGGCCTCCACGGACCGTTCGCAGCGGGAGCAGGCGAGCCGGCCGGTGAAGATCAGCCGCTCCCGCCGCGTTCGCCGGTCGGTGCGTCGGCCGCGGCCCGCTCGAGCGCGGCGCGCAGACGGCCGAGCGTCCGCTCGCGCCCCAGCGTGAACGCCACGGCCGCGAGATCGGGCCCTTCCAGCGCTCCCGTCAGCGCCGCCCGCAGGGGGCGGTAGAACGCCGCCCCCGACGCCTCGCAGCGCTGCCGCGCGGCGGCCACCGCGTCCCGGACGGCGTCGGCCGTCCACTCCTCGATCCCCTCCAGGGCCCGGAGGGTGGCCTCGAGCACTTCGACGGCGCCGTCCGCCTCCAGGGAGCGGCCGGCTTCCCCGTCGAGGCCCGGTGGCGCGAAGAGCGAAGCGGCCTCCTCGACGGCCTCGCTCAGCAGCTGCGCGCGGTCGCGCTCCAGCGCGGCCACCGCCTCCCGATCGCGCGCGTCGAGCTCCAGCCCGGCGGCGGACAGGTGGGGTTCGAGCCGACCGGCGAGCTCGGCCGGGGGCTCCTCGGCCAGGTGTCGGCCGGATAGCCAGCGCAGCTTCCCGAGGTCGATCTCGGTGTCGGCGCTGCCCACCCGGTCCAGATCCACCTCCGCGACGATCCGCTCCCGCGGAAGGAACTCGTCACCGGACGGGCTGGACCAGGCGAGCAGCGAGAGGTAGTTGACGACCGCGTCGGGGTGGTAGCCCTCGTCGCGAAGCGCTAGCAGCCCGCGCGCCCCCGCGCGCTTGGAGAGCCCGCCCCCGCCCGGCGCACGCACCAGGGGGATGTGCGCGAACTCCGGGGGCTCGGCGTCGAGCGCCCGGTAGAGCAGGACCTGCTTGGGCGTGTTGGCGAGGTGGTCGACACCCCGGATCACGTGCGAGATCTCCATGAGGAGGTCGTCGACCACGACGGCGAAGTTGTAGGTCGGCCGGCCGTCGGAACGGAGGAGGACGGGATCCCCGAAGTCGGCGGCGTCGATCGCCACCCGGCCCCGGACGCGGTCGTGGAACACCACCTCGCCCTCGCCCACGTGGAATCGCACGCTGGGCTCGCGGTCCGACCGCCGCAGACGCTCCCGCTCGCGCGGGCCGAGCTCCCGGCAGCGCCCGTCGTAGCCGGGAGCCCTCCCCTGGTGGCGTGCCGACCGGCGCCGGGCCTCCAGCTCCTCCGGGGTGCAGTAGCAGCGGTACGCGACCCCGGCCTCCAGCAGCCGCTCGGCGTGGTCGCGGTAGAGCTCGAGACGCTCGCTCTGCCGGTAGGGCCCGAAGGGTCCGCCGACGTCCGGTCCCTCGTCGGGCTCGAGTCCGAGCCAGCGGAGGCCCTCCTGGATCAGGCGCTCGGCGTCGCCGACCTGTCGATCCGTGTCGGTGTCCTCGAACCGGAGGACGAAGGTGCCGCCGTGGCGCCGCGCGAAGGCCCAGTTCAGCACCGCCGTGCGGGCGTTGCCCAGGTGGAGCTCGCCGGTGGGGCTCGGGGCGAAGCGGGTACGGACCGTCACGGGCCCTCGTCCGTCAGGGCGGTCCGGATGCGCTCGGCCGTCGTCCGGCCCACCCCTGGCGTCGCGGCCAGCTCCTCCTCCGTGGCCCGGCGGATCGAATCGAGGCTGCCGAAGCGCCGCAGGAGGGCCTGCTCGCGGCTGGGGCCCACCCCCTCGATCTCCGAGAGTCGCGAGCGGAGGGTCCGCCGCTTGCGGAGGTTCCGGTTGTAGGAGAGCGCGAAGCGGTGCGCCTCGTCGCGGGCGCGCTGGAGCCAGTGGAGCCCGGCATCGGTCCGATCGAGCCGCACCGGTTCGGACCGCTCCGGGAGGAAGACCTCCTCCTCCCGCTTGGCGAGCGCGACCACCGGGACGTCCGAGACGCCGGCCGCCTCCATCGCCTGGCGGGCGGCTCCCAGCTGCCCCTTCCCGCCGTCCACGACGACCAGGTCCGGCACCACGCCGCCCTCCCGCACACGTCGCTGGAAGTAGCGGCCGACGATCTCCTGCATCATGGCGTAGTCGTCCGAGCGCCCCTCCTCGGTGCCCCGGATCCGGAACCGACGATACTCGTCCTTCCGGGGCCCGTCGGGTCCGAGCCAGACGGCGCTACCGACGGAGTCGGCCCCCTGCAGCGTGGAGACGTCGAAGCACAGCAGGCTCCGGGGCGGTGCCTCGAGCCCCAGTCGGTCGGCCAGCGCCTCGCCGGCCGCCCCTCTCACGGCCGTTCCGTCGTCGGGCGATCCCGATCCGTCGCCGTCGAGCTCGCGCCGGAGGAGGTGCCCGGCGTTCTCCTCGGCGAGCTCGACGAGCCGTCGCTTGCGGCCCCGGGCTGGCACGCGGATGCGGAAGGGCGCGTCCCGCCGCACCGAAAGGTACTCGGCGACCAGGGCCCGGTCCTCGAAGTCCTCTGGCACGAGCAGCTCGCGCGGGAGGTCTTCCTGCCGGAGGTAGAAGCCCTTCACGAACGCGCCGGCCAGGCCGTCACCGGCCGCGTCGGGCTCGCGGAGGAAGTGGACCTCGCGGCCCATGAGCCGCCCCTCCCGGACGCGCAGCACCACGCCGCAGGCGGTCGCGCCGCGCCGGGCGACGCCGAGCACGTCGCGATCGCCACCCCGGAAGTCGACGGGCGCCCGGCCCCGCTCCATCGAGGAGAGGCCCTCGAGCACCTCCTTCAGCTCCGCCGCCCGCTCGAAGTCCAGCTCCTCCGCGGCCTCCGCCATCCGTTCCCGCACCGATCGCTTCACCTCGCCGGTGCGTCCGGAGAGGACGCCGACGATCTCGTCGATCATCGCCCGGTATTCCTCGCGGCTCTGATGGCCCGCGCAGGGGGCCTCGCAGCGCCCGATGTGATAGTCGAGGCACGGACGGTCCGGCATCTCCTCCGGCATGTCGTAGTGGCACGAGCGCACGGGATACAGGCTCTTGAGCATCCGGAGGGCGCTTCGCATGCCGCCGACGTCGGTGTACGGGCCGAAGTAGCGGGACCCGTCACGCTCGAGGCGGCGGGTGACCATCACCCGCGGGAACGGCTCTTGGACGGTCACCTTGACGTACGGGTAGCTCTTGTCGTCCCGGAGCTGGACGTTGAAGCGCGGCTCGTGCTCCTTGATGAGGTTCCACTCGAGCAGGAGCGCCTCGGCCTCGGAGTCGAGGACGAAGGTCTCGAAGTCCCGGATCCGGCGGGCCAGCTCGCGCAGCTTGACGCCGCGGCCGGCCTCCGATCCGAAGTAGCTGCGGACGCGCGAGCGGAGGGACTTGGCCTTGCCGACGTAGAGCACATCGCCGTCCCCGTCGCGGAAAACGTAGACCCCCGGCCGGTCGGGGAGCTCCCCGGCCTCGCTCCTCAGCCGATCGAATCGTGGGTCCGTGCGCGTCATGGGTGGGGTCACGAGGTGCCGCGAGGGGGGCGGCCGGCGACCAGCAGGTATGGTACCCCTGCGGCCAGCAGCGTTCCGAGCAGGACGACGCCCCGGCCGACCGTGTCGTCGGGCGGGACCGCATCGGCGAGCTGCCCGCGGGCGAACACGCCGGCGAGTCCGCCGACCAGCCCTGCGCCGGCCACCCTCGCCACCCGCCCGAGCTCTCGACGCCCCAGCACGCCCCCGACCCTCCGGCGGAGGCCGTGCCAGAGGAGCGCCAGGTTGAGCCATCCACCCAGGGCTCCGCCGAGGATGAGGCCGGCCACGGCCACCGCGCCCCACCCGGCCGCGCGGCCCCACAGCATGAGGCCTGCGCCCACCGACAGACCCGCGGCGACCGAGACGGCGGCGTACTTCATCGGGGTCACCGTGTCCTGGAGGGCGTGGAAGCCGCTGGCGAAGAGCTTCACCGAGCTCGTCGCGACGAGCCCGACGGCGTAGGCGGTGAGGATGGAGGTGACCAGGGCCGTGCTCTCCGGACCGAACGCTCCCCGCTGGAAGAGGAGCGCCACCAGCAGGTCGCCGAAGAGGATCAGCGCGACCGCCGCCGGGAAGACGAACCAGTTGATCTGGAGGAAGCCCAACCGCAGCCGTCGGGTCAGCGCCTCGGGATCGGGCTCGCGCGACATCTCCGGCAGGCTGGCCGTGGCCACCGAGACGCCGAACAGGCTCAACGGCAGGTAGGCGAGCCGCTGGGCGTAGTAGAGCCCCGCGATCGCCGCGGTGGGCAGCATGCTGGCCAGCACCAGGTCGAGCAGGCTCGAGATCTGGAAGATGCCCTGGCTGCCGATCACCGGGCCCGCGTTGGAGATCACGCGGCGGACCGGCTCCCAGTCGGTGTCCCACCGCGGCACCGCGTCGGGGACGAGCCGGAGCACCGCGGGCAGCTGCACCCCGAGCTGCAGGACGCTGCCCGCCAGCGTGAACCAGGCGAGCACGACGACCAGCGGCTCCCATCCGACCCACTCGCCGACGAAGAGGCCGCCGATCTGGGCCAGGTTCCAGACCACCGGCGCGGCGAACGGGAGGAAGAAGCTGCGGTGGCTGTTGAGTACGCCGAGCGCCCACGCGGCCACCATGAGCACGCCCGCCATCGGGAACAGGATCCGGACGAGCGACGTCGTGAGGGCGGCGGCTTCGCCCCCCCAGCCCGGCACCACGATCTTCGTGAGCAGGGGCGCCGCAAGGACGCCCAGCGCGCTCGCGACGCCCGCCAGGGCCACGACGATCCCGAGCACGCCCCGGGCGAGCCGATCGGCTCGCTCACGGTCCGCCTCGGCCAGCAGCGCGCTGTAGACGGGGACGAAGGAGGCGGAGAGCGTGCCTTCGCCCAGCAGGTTCCGGACGACGTTCGGGATGCGCAGCGCCGCGTTGTAGGCGGAGGCGGCGAGGCCGGTGCCGAAGAAGGCGCCGATCGCCACGTCGCGCGCGAACCCGGTGACCCGGCTGAGCAGGATCCCGCCGCCCACCGACGTGGCCGAGCGGCCGACCGAGGGCGTCCCGTCCGGCGTCCGACCGGATCCGGTGAGGTCGATCGAAGGCTGTCCGGTCCGCTCCCCCTCAGTCACCGGCGTCGAGGCGTGGCGGCTCCTCGTCGTCCCGGCCCTCCATCAGCGACCGGACGAACTCGGTCTCCTCCCGGAGCCGTTCGACGGACTCCGAGAGGTATCGGAGCTCCGACTCGAGCGTCTCCACCCGCTCCTCGAGCTCGCCGGCCCAGCGGTCCTCGGAGACACGATCGGCGAGCGCCCGGCCGACGCCCGAGTCGAGGACGATGGCCAGGATCGGGATGAGGAGGGCGAGTATGACGACGAAGGCCCAGATCATCTCGCTGCTCCGGGGCGGGAAGGCAGGGCGCCGACGGGGATTCTACCGGGGCCCGTCGGGGTCAGCAACCGCTTCCGAGTCGGCAGCTCGCGCTTCGCGGCTCGCCCTCTCGACGGCCTCGAGGAAGGCGTCGCCGTAGCGGGCGAAGTAGTAGAGGGGGCTCTGGATCCGCTCCTGGGGGCGGCCGTCCGGACGCAGGTGGGCGGCGGCCTTCCGAATCTGCCGCAGCAGGACCTCGTGCTGCTCGTCGACCCGGCCGCTCACGGCCGCTTCGAGGTCGTCCAGCACCTCGAACGCCCGGTGGCGCGCGGCCCCCACGGCGGACCGGATGCCCGGCAGCTCGCGGTCGACCGCCGCCTCCACCCCCTCGAGCGAGCGACCGATCGCGGCGCGGGCTTCGCCGAGAGCCTCCCGGACCGCGTTCGGCGTGCCCGCGTCCCGGACGCGGCGTGCCAGCGCCTCGCCGCCGTCGTCGAACGCGTCGACGCCGACGTCGAGCTTCTCGAGCACCTTCCCGATCTTCTCCTCGACCACCGTCCATCCGTCCCGTGGACGAAGTCGCGGAAAGGGCACGTCCGCCCACTCGAACAGATCGGGGAGCTGCGTCCAGTAGGCGAGCTCGGAGGGCCCGAGGACGCTGACGCCGGTCGGGAGGAGCCACGAGGCGAGGACGGGCCGCAGCGCCGCGTCCGGACTGAAGCGCTCGGGTCGCGCCTCCAGCTCCTCCAGCAGTCGGGAGGCAGCGACGGGTTCTCCCTCCCGGCCCATTCGGAAGCCGCCGTTCGGCGCGGCCCAGAGGCGGGTGCGCCCCTGCTCGCGGTCGACGAAGAGCGGCAGGGCGCCCTCCCCCGTCTCGATCTGGGGCTCGTGGCCCGCCTCGCGGACGCGCTGCGTGGCACGACGGAGCGCGCTCCCCGCCCCGTCCGGGTCCTCCAGCAGCCGTCGGTACAGGGGCGCGGCCGCACGGCGGAGCCCGTCGTCGGCGGCGTCGACCCACGGGATGCCGCCCTCCCCGAGGACCCCACCCAGCGCGTCCCCGAAGGCCTCCGACATCGTCCGTCCCGGCCGGTAAGCGTCTCGAATCAACTCGAGGTAGGCGTCGATAAACTCTGATCGTGGAAGGTGTTCAAAGAACTTATCCATCAGCGAGGAGGTCGCCTCGGGCAGGGCCGTGGGGCCGACCGCCCTGCCCTCGCGATCCGGCGGCGGATCGAGCGAGACGGTGCGGATCGC
Organism: uncultured Gemmatimonadota bacterium; assembly: GCA_964515425.1. GTDB lineage: Bacteria > Gemmatimonadota > Gemmatimonadetes > Palauibacterales > Palauibacteraceae > CAYVFM01. Next base: position 19,405 of record CAZEUW010000001.1, read on the forward strand.
GTGCTCCGAGTCGAGCAGCCGCGCGGTTCCCACCTCGTCCCAGTCGTGGTCGTCGCCCGCCACCCAGAACAGCGGTACGGCCTCGATCCCCCGATCGCGCAACGCCCCGGCGACCGTGAGGGCCGTGACGGCCTTGTAGAGGACCAGCAGCGGACCCAGGAAGAGCATCGGCTGTTGGCCCGTCGTCACGAGGACGCCGCGCCCGTCCACGACGGCGGCGAGCCGCTCCCGCAGGGCCTCGGAGCCCCCCCGGATCCGGTCGAGTCCGAGCCGGGCCTCCGCGACGTCCGGGGCGTCGTTCGGAAGCTGCAGCGTGCGAGGGGGGAGCAGTCCGGTGGCGACGTCGCCCCGCAGGAGCGCGGCGGCCAGGCTCCCGGGCGACCCGAGCCGTCGGCCGACCAGCCGGAGCTGCGCGTCGCTCACGTCGCCACCCCGAGGATGAGCAGACGCGGGCTCTCGCCGCGCCGGAACCCGCTCCCGTCGTAGTCGCCGAAGCGGCACCGGGGCGCGAGCCCGGCGCCGGACAGCATGGCCGCCAGCTCCTCGGGCTCGTAGAGACGCACGCGCTCGTGGTACACCTCGGACGACTCCCCGTCGCGCTCGATCTCGATACGCTTCATCACCGTCCCGTCCTCGATCCAGCGGCGCTGTCGGACCGTACGTCCGCCGCGCTGCCGCTCGTCCTCGGGCACCAGCTCGTCGCGCACCCGCTCCGCGTCGAGGAAGTCCAGGAGGAAGCTCCCCCCCGGGCGCAGCACCCGTCGGACCTCGGCGAGGACGCGCCGGTCCTCCGCACGGCTGTCGAAGTAGCCGAAGGAGGTGAAGAACTGCACGACGGCCTTGAACGCGGCGTCGGCGAAGGGGAGCGTGCGCATGTCTCCCTGCACGACGCTCGCTCTCGGGTCACGCTCCCGTGCCCGGCGCAGGAGGGGCAGCGACAGGTCGAGCCCCGCGGCGGCCGGTCCGGCCTCCCTCAGCAGGTTCAGGTGTCGACCGGCCCCGCAGGCCAGGTCCAGCACCCGGTCGTCCGGACCCAACTCCGTCTCGGAGAGGAAGAGCTCGACGGCGCGGGCAGCCTCGGCCTCGTCCCGGTGCGGGTAGACGTCGAGGTAGTCCTCGCCGAACCACCGACGGTACCACGCTTCTCCCCGGTCGAGGCTCACGGCCCCCCTCCCCGGTGATACGGCTCGCCCCGGAGGATCGTGCCTGCCCGGTACAGCTGCTCGAGCAGCACGAGCCTGGCCAGCTGGTGTGGCAGCGTCATCGGCGAGAGCGACAGCCGTCGGTCCATCGCTTCGAGCAGGTCGGGCGCCAGGCCGTGAGGCCCGCCCAGCACGAAGACGGCGCCGGGCCGGCCGTAGGAGCGGAGCTCGCCCAGGTAGCGGGCCAGGCCCGAGGAGGTGAGGCCCTTGCCCGTCCGCGTCAGCCCGAAGCTCTCCAGCGCGTCGGGCAGGCGACCCCGCAGCGCGTCGGCCTCCTCCCGGAGGGCGCGATCGCGCGGCAGCGAGCCCGGGGCCGACGGGACCTCGATCGTCTCCAGGTCGAAGTACCGGGCGGCCCGCTCGCCGTAGGTCCGGATCGGATCGGCCAGCGGTGCGCCCGGCGTCCCTACGGCGAGGATCGCGACGCGCACGGGTCTAACCGCTCCCCCGCACGACGGTGTCGCGGAGGTGACGCTCGCTGTCGCGGTACGGATGGGTCTCGGTGTAGTGGAGCCCTCGGCTCTCGCGTCGGGCGAGGGCGCAGCGCACGACGAGGCGCGCCACGCGGAGCAGGAACTCCCCTTCCCGCGCACGCATGGCCCCCGCGCCGGTGCCGTCCCGCGCCGGGGGCCGGCCCGTGAGCGCGGCGAGCGCGGCGCGAGCCTCGTCGAGCCGCTGGTGCGAGCGGACGATGCCGACCCGCTCCCACATCAGCTCGCGGATGGTCGCTTCCCGCTCGCCGGGATCCGTTCCGTCGCGTCGGAGCGTCTGCGGCTCGGAGGGGGTCGGCTCGACGGGCTCGATCGAGGGCAGCGCCTCGCGGACGTGCAGCGCCGCCCGATGGGCGAAGACGACGGCTTCCAGGAGGGAGTTCGAGGCCAGGCGGTTCGCCCCGTGGACGCCCGTGCACGCGACCTCCCCCGCCGCGTAAAGGCCGCTCAGCGTGCTGCGCCCGTGCCGGTCGGTCAAGACGCCGCCGCACTGGTAGTGCGCCGCGGGCACGACGGGTATCGGGTCGTCCGGAAGCTCCAGCTCTCGCTCGCAGCACGCCGCCAGGATGGTGGGGAACCGCTCCTCCAGTGTCTCGCGCGAGAGGGTGCTCACGTCGAGCAACACGTAGGGGTCGCCGCGGCGCTGCATCTCCGCGTCGGCCGCCCGGGCCACGACGTCGCGGGGCGCCAGCGATCCGGCCGGGTGATGCTGCTCCATGAAGGCCTCGCCGGAGCGCGTCCGGAGCACGCCGCCCTCGCCGCGCACCGCCTCGGAGATCAGGAAGGCGTGGGTCCCCGCCGGGTACAGGGCGGTCGGATGGAACTGGAAGAATTCGAGGTTCGCCACCGCTGCCCCGGCCTCCACCGCCAGCGCGACACCGTCACCCGTGGCGATGGCGGGATTCGTGGTGTGACGGTAGAGGCGTCCCGAACCGCCCGTGGCGAGCAGCACCGCGCGCGCCGACACGTCGAGCCACCTCTCCCTCTCGACGTCGAGCACGCGAGCGCCGACGCAGCGAGGGCGCGACGTGCCGGGATCGGGGGCCGTGAAGAGCGACCAGAGGAAATGGTCCTCCAGGACCCGGACACGGGGCGCCTCGGCCACGGCCTCGAGCAGCGCGCGCTCGATCTCCCGCCCTGTGAGGTCGGCCGCGTGCAGGATACGCCGGCGGCTGTGGCCGGCCTCGCGTCCGAGCGACAGGGAGCGCTCCCCGCGGGTGAAGCGGACTCCCCAGTCCATCAGCTCGCGCACCCTGGCCGGCCCCTCCCGCACGACGCGCCGCACCACCTCGTCGTGGCAGAGGCCGGCACCGGCCGCGAGCGTGTCGCGCCGGTGTAGGTCGGGGGAGTCGTCGTCGCTCCAGGCGGCCGCCACCCCGCCCTGGGCGAAGTTGGTGTTCGAATCCGCCCGGTCCTTCTTCGTCACCAGCATGACCTCGGCCGACTCGGCGGCCTTGAGCGCGAAGGTGAGTCCGGCGATGCCGCTGCCCACCACCAGGACGTCGGTCTCGCGCCGCCGTCCGTTCGTCACGCCCGGCCTCCGGCGACCCGGAGCACCCGGCGACGCAGCCGAGCCTCCCCGTCCGTCCACTCCGGCTGGTCGCGCAGCCACCAGATCGGCGCGCGGTCCCCCAGCGCGGACGCCAGCTTCGCCCTGTCCTTCAGCGTGCCCACGATGCCCCGCTCTCCCGCCCTTGCCAGGATTCGCTCGGCGCTCTCCGCGTCGAGGTCGCCGTGATCGGGAAGCACGAACCGCGCCTCCGGCAGGATCCCGCGCGCCGCGAGCGCGTCGATGAATCGATCCGGCTCCATCACCGACGAGACGGCCACCGCGATCGACGGCCGCGTCGACGCCGCGAGTTCGTTCACGGGTTCCAGCTCCCCGGGGCGCAGGACGAGCCGCGCCACGATCGTGCGGTGTCCCAGCCGCGCCAGCCAGCGCTCCATCGGCGGTGGCACCGGAGGATGCCCGGCCCTCCGGACGAGGACGACCGCGTCCGCCCGCCCGACGCTGGACCACCCCTCCCTCAGCGGGCCGGCCGGCAGCCGGCGCCGGGCCCCGATCAGGTCGGCCGTCGTGACCGCCAGCACGTCGAGGTCGCGGGCCAGCGAGCGCCGTTGGAAGCCGCTGTCGAGGACGACCGCGTCCGCCCCCGACGACGCCGCGAGCGACGCGGCACGCTCCCGGTCGCGTCCGCCGAACACGCGGTCGGGGCTCCCGAGCACACCGTGGACCCGCATCTCGTCGAGGAAGCCGTGCGTGATCACGGCCGGCCGCAGGCCGTCCTCCCGGAGCCATCGGGCGACCTCCGCGGCCAGAGGCGTCTTCCCGCTGCCGCCGACCGTGAGTCCCCCGACGGACACCACCGGCACGCCGGGGTGTCTGGCCGCCAGCACGCCGAGGTCGTACAGGGCGTGCCGGGCGTCCTCGACCGCCGCATAGAGGGCCGCGCCCGCCCGAAGCCCGATCCCGGGCGACCCGCGCCAGGCGCTTCGCACGCGGCGCTCCCGGCGGGATCGGAGATCGACGGTCTCGAGGGTCACGTCACCGCCCTCCCCAGCGCCCGCTCGCACCGGCGACGCTCGTGCTCGATCGCGTCCTCCACCCGGGCGGTCCATGACCGCAGGCCGTCGCCCTCGCCGAGGGAGCCGTCCTCCCCGGAGGCCGCGAGCTCGGCCGGTACCTCGAGCGGGGCCCCGCGCGAAACGATCACGCGGGCGAAGGGGGCCGGGACCAGGAAGCGGTCCCAGCTCGCCAGTCGGCGCCCCCGGGAGGCGGCGGCGGCGAGGGGCACGATCGGGAGCTTGGTGGCGGCTGCCGCCCGCAGGACGCCGGGCTTGCACCGGCGCGCCGGCCCCTGCGGTCCGTCGGGCGTGAAGGCGAGGGGGTGACCCTCGCGGCCGGCCCGGATCATCGTCTCCAACCCCTCGGAGCCGCCCCGCGTGCTCGATCCCCGGGCGGCCTGGTGGCCGAGCCGGCCCAGCACTCGTGTCAGGATCTCGCCGTCCCGGTGCTGGCTGACCAGCGCGGTCACGCCCGCCCCCCGGTGCGCCAGGGCCAGGGGAAGCAGGTGCTCGTGCCACAGCGCGTAGACGGCCGGATCCAGCGAGAACGGCGGGCGCTCCCGCGACGGCACGTCCCGGTCGGGCCCCTCGAGCCGCGACCAGCGCCAGCTCGCCGCGAGCGGCCTGGCCGCCGCCTCCGCCAGAGCGCCGGCCATGCCGGCCGGTATCCTCACGACGTCGCGTCGAGCAGTCGGAGCGCCTCGTCGGCCACCCGCCCGGTGCAGCCCGGCCGACCGAGGCGGCCGGCCACGTCGGCCAGCCCGTCCAGCACCTGTTGCCGTTCCGGCCCGTCCTCGAGCAGCCCTTCGAGCTCCGTGGCGAGGCGCTCGGGCGAAGCCTCGTCCTGCAGCAGCTCGGGGACCAGCCTCCGACCCGCCACCAGGTTGACCAGCGCGACGTGGTCGACGCGGACCAGCCAGCGGGCCACCCGGTAGGTGAGCGGATTCACCTGGTGAGCCACGACCATCGGGACGCCGGCGAGCGCGAGCTGGAGGGTGACGGTTCCCGACTTGGTGAGGCCCGCGCGGGCCGCCGACATCGTCTCCTCGGCCGACGCGATCCGATCGACGCGCTCCGCGGGGAAAAGTCCCGCCTCGAGGTCGGGCGCCCGCGCCAGCCAGACGCGGAGCTCCGGCCGGCGCTGCCGCAGCCGGTCGGCCGCGTCCAGGAAGGTCGGGAGCATCCGCTCGACCTCCTGGGCCCGCGAGCCCGGGAAGAGGCCCAGGACGGGCGCATCGCCCGAGCGCACCGCCGCAACGCCTTCCGGCGGCCCGTCCTCCTCCCGGTCGTCGAGCAGCGGGTGCCCGACGAACCGGACGTCGGCCCCGTACTCCTCGAGAAAGGGCTCTTCGAAGGGAAGGACCGCGCACACCCGATCCGCGCAGCGAGCGAGCTTCCGTGCCCGGGAGCGCCGCCACGCCCAGACCTGCGGCGCGATGTAGTACAGCACGGGGATCCCGTCGTCGTGGGCGTGGCACGCCAGCGACAGGTTGAAGCCCGGATAGTCGATCGGCACGAGTAGCCCGACCTCCTCCTCCACGAGGTAGCGGCGAACGCGCCGGCGCAGGGCGAGCAGCCGCGGAAGGCTGCGGATCACCTCGGCCACCCCCATCACCGCGAGCAGGTCCAGGTCCGCGAGCAGCTCGACGCCGGCCGCCCGCATCCGACTCCCGCCCAGGCCCACGAGTCGGAGGTCCGGCCGTCGCCGTGCGAGCTCCTCGGCGAGTCTCGCCCCGTGCAGGTCGCCGGAGCTCTCGCCCGCCGAGAGGAAGACGGTCGGGCCGGCCCGCGACGAGGTGGGCCCGCCGCCGGTCACGACGCGATCGCGTCCAGGACCCAGATGAGGACGAGGACGAGGATCAGGAGCAGGACCAGGGCGCCGGTTCGGAGCCCCTTTCGGGCTCCCGGTCCGAGCCGCTTCCGCTCCTCACGCAGTTTCCACAGAGACATCGGCGTGACGTTCGATCTGGGTTCCGATTCGAAGTGCGATCTCGAGCGCGGCCCTCCCCTCGCGGGCCGGAACGACCTCTAGGCTCGGCGGGGTCCCCACCCGCGATTCCTCACCCCGCACCGCACGCAGGAACTCCTCCAGCTCGAGGAGGAGCGGCTCGACCTCCTCGGCCACCAGCGGGACCCGCTCCACCAGGTCGGCGAGGCTCGAGACGTCGCCGTCGGGCGCCGGCGAGCCCGTGCGCCGGCGGAGATATTCGCCCGCGCCCCGAGCCAGGTCCAGCCGCAGGTAGCCGGAGCGCTGGAAGAGCCGGAGCTTTCGGGTCGGCTCCTCGGAGACCCGGCTCGCCGTGATCTCGGCGACGGCACCGTCCTCGAAGACGAGCCGTGCGTTGGCGATGTCGACGTGCTCGGTCAGCACCGGGGTGCCGACGGCGTGGAGCGACGCCAGCGGGCTGTCGATCAGGCCGAGCACCAGGTCGATGTCGTGGATCATGAGGTCGAGCACGACCGTCACGTCCGTGCCCCGCGGCTGGAACGGCGCCAGCCGGAGCGACTCGACGAACCGGGGACGTTCGAGGTACGGGATGCAGCTCCGGACCGCTCCGTTGAAACGCTCGACGTGGCCGACGCGGAGCTCGAGTTCCCCGGCCTCGGCGAGCCGGATCAGGTCGTCCGCCTCCTCCAGCGTCTCGGCGAAGGGCTTCTCGACGAGGACGTGGCAGCCGGCCTCGAGCGCGGCGCGACCGACGGCGTGGTGGTGGGTGGTCGGGACGGCGACCACCACCGCCTCGGCGCGCTCGAACAGGGCCTCCGGGTCCTCGAAGTGCCGCGTGCCGACCCGGCGGGCGACTTCGGCGCCCCGGGCTTCGTCCCGGTCGTGGACCCCGACCAGATCGGACGCTGCGAGACCGCTCAGGATGCGCGCGTGCTCCCTCCCCAGCCGGCCGACGCCGAGGACGGCCGTGCGAACCGGCCCCTTCACGTGGTGACGCCGCGCTCGCTGGCGCGGACGAAGTCGATCATCCGCTGGACCTCGTCTCCGTGTGGCCCCTCGCCCTCGAGCCGATCGATCGCGGCGCCGATGTTGAGCTCGGACTGGAAGAGCGTCCGGTAAGCGTTGCGTACGGCCGTGATCGTCTCCTCGTCGAAGCCGCGCCGCTCGAGCCCGGTGCGGTTGATCCCGTATGCCGAGCAGGGGTTGCCGGCCACGATCGTGTAGGGAACGGCGTCCTGGGAGAGGCGGGAGCCGCCCCCGACGAAGGCGTGGGCGCCGACACGGACGAACTGGTGGATCGCCGTCACGCCGCCCACGATCACGTGGTCGTCGATCGTGACGTGGCCCGCCATGTTGACGGCGTTGGAGAGGATCACGTGGTCGCCGATCCGGCAATCGTGCGCGACGTGAGCGTAGGCCATCACCAGGCAGTCGCTTCCCACGCGGGTCGTCCCGGCGGCCGCCGTCCCGCGGTTCAGGGTGGCGTACTCGCGCACGACCGTGCGCTCCCCCAGCTCCAGCCAGCTCACCTCCCCCTCGTACTTGAGGTCCTGCGGATCGGTGCCGAGGACCGCGCCGTGGTGGATGTCGCACTCGTCCCCGATCCGGGTGTTCTTCTGGATCAGGACGTGGGAGCCCACGCGCACGCCCTCCCCCAGCGTGACCGAGGGACCTATGATCGCGAAGGGGCCCACGGTCACCGAGTCGGCGAGTTCGGCCTCCTCGTGGATGACGGCCGAAGGGTGACGGATCCCCGGCTCGAGGCCGGCCAGGGGCGACGTCATCGATCCATCACCTGGGCGAGGAAGGTCGCTTCGGCCACGACGGTGCCGTCGACGCGTCCCGTCCCCCGCATCTTGCAGACCCGGCCCCTCAACTGCACCATCTCGAGCTCGAAGACGAGCGCGTCGCCCGGTATCACGGGCCGGCGGAACTTGACGTCGTCCAGCGACGCCAGGTACACCACCCTGCTCTCCGGATCGTCGAACTCGTTCATCAGCAGCATGCCCCCCGCCTGGGCCATCGCCTCGATCACGAGCACCCCCGGCATGATCGGATGGTCCGGGAAGTGCCCCTGGAAGAAGGGCTCGTTGATCGTGACGTTCTTGAGGCCCACGATCCGCTCGCCCGGCTCGAAGTCGAGCACCCGGTCCACCATCAGGAACGGGTAGCGGTGGGGCATGTATTCCAGGATCTCGTGGATGTCGAGGAAGGGCTCCTCCGCTCCCCCGCGGTCGACCGGCCCCTCGGCGGCCTCCACGAGCCGACGGGCGAGCGCCACGTTGCCCCTGTGTCCCGGCCGCTCGGCCACGACGTGGCCACGGATCCGTCGCCCCACCAGCGCGAGGTCACCGACGAGATCCAGGATCTTGTGGCGGACGAACTCGTCCGGGAAGCGCAGCTCGGTCCCGGGCGCCAGGCCCTCCTCCGTCAGCACGATCGTGTTGCCGTGGGTCGCTCCGAGCGCCAGGCCACGCGCCCGTAGCGGGTCGCCCCACTCCTCGAGCCCGAAGGTGCGCGCCGGAGCGATGTCGCGGCAGAACGACTCGTCGGCCGCGAGCGTGCTGGCGAACTGCGTGCCGATCGTCGGGTGGTCGAAGACGATCTCGGCGGAGACGCGGAAGCTGTCGTGCGGCAGCACGGTGTAGGAGGATTCGCCGTCGATCACGTGCAGCGTCTCCTCGATCGCCAGCACCTCGGCGGGCTCGTCCTGCTCCGCCGTGCCCGCTTCGACGATCGCCTCGCACCACGGCGCGGCGCTCCCGTCCAGGGCCGGGGGCTCGGGTCCCCGCAGACGGATCTCGGCGTTGTCGACACCGTGCGCGGCCAGGGCGGCGAGGAGGTGCTCGACGGTGCGGACCGAGGCCGATCCGTCCTCCAGCACGGTCTCCCACTCGACGCCGGAGACGCGGTCGACCCGCGCGGGGACGGCCGGCTCGCCGTCGAGATCGGTCCGTCGGAACCGGATCCCGGTGCGCGGCTCCGACGGAGCGACCTCCACCGCGACCTCTTCGCCGCTGTGGAGTCCGGTCCCCTCCCGTGTGAAGGAGGCGGCCAGGGTCCGCTGGCGGGGTGCGCTCATTCGTCGGCCGGCTCGTCGTCGAGCGCGGCGAGCCTCTCCTCGAGTTCGTCCACTCGCGAGAGGAGGTCCGGGAGCCGGAGGAGGGCCGCGCTGGCCCGCATCGACCGCCCGTGCGGCCGCGCCGGATAGCCCGAGTAGGTCGCACCCTCGGGGACGTCGCCGATGACGCCCGCCTGCGCCCCGATCCGGGCTCCGTCGCCGATCGAGAGGTGGCCAGCGATGCCAGCCTGTCCGCCGAGCTGGACGCCGTCACCCACCTCGACGCTCCCGGCGATCCCGACCTGGGCCACGATCATGCAGTTCTCCCCGATGCGCACGTTGTGTCCGACGTGGACGAGGTTGTCGATCTTGGTGCCGGCGCCGACGACGGTGTCCGCGAGCGCTCCCCGATCGATCGTGACGTTCGCCCCGATCTCGACCGCGTCCCCGATGACGAGTCGTCCGACCTGCGGAAACCGCACGGGGTCGCCGTGCTCCTCCGCGTAGCCGAAACCCTCGGTCCCGAGGCGGGAGCCGGTCAGCACCCTGACCCCGTCGCCCATGCGCACCGCTCCGAGAATGGAGCAGCCGTTTCCGATGACGCAAGACGCGCCGATGCGCGCACCGGACGCGACGAAGGTGTGTGCCCCGATCCGGGTACCCGCGCCGACGACCGCGTGACGCTCGACGACCGCGTAGGGCCCGAGCGAGACGTCGTCCCCGAGGCGCGCCCCGGGCTCGACGACGGCCGTCGGCGCGACGCCGGAGGCGGGTTCGGGCTCGGCGCGGAAGAGGCTCACCAGGCGGCTGAAGGCGATACGGGGGTCGTCGACCCTGATCAGCGCGCTGTCGGTGTCGGGGAGGTCGAGATCGGGGGGCAGCAGGACGGCGCCCGGCGCCCGGCCGGAGAGGTCGCCGGCGTAGCGATCGTTGACGACGAAGGTCAGGTCCGAAGGGCCGGCACGTTCGGCGGGGGCGACGTCCGAGATGGGGCGGCTCTCGTCGCCCTCGAGGCGGCCCTCGACCCGCTCGGCCAGCTCACCGGCCGTGTACGACCGCCCGGAGGAGGGTCCGCCGGCGCCGTCCGGGGAGGGTGCCTGCGAGCCGGGAGCGGAGGATATGGTGGGCCTCAGGAGCCCGAGGACGCGCCCTGGCCCTGGGCCTGCCGCTCCTGCAGCCGCTCGATCACCAGATCGGTGATGTCGAGCCGGGGGTCCGCGGCCAGGACGCCGGCCGCGGAGGCGTCGAAGACCATCGTGTAGCCCTGCTCTTCCCGGATCTCGCTGATCACCGCCCGCACCTGTTCCAGGATCGGACCGAGGAGCTCCTGCTGTCGCTGTGCGGCGCGCTCCTCGAGCTGCTGGGCTCGCTGCTGCAGCTCCTGACGCTTCTGCGCGATCTCCTGTTGTCGACGTTCGACCGCCGACGCGTTGAGCATGTCGCGCTGCTGCTCCAGGGAGCTCTGCATCGAGTCGAGCTCGGCGGCCAGCTGTTGGACCTCGCTTCGATACTGCGCCAGCTCCCGGCTCCACGTCTGCTGCGCCTCCGTCGCGCCCGGAGCCTCCTGCAGGATGGCCTGCGAGTCGATGTAGACGAACTCGGTGTCCTCGGGCGGCGGCGCGGCGGTCTCGCCCTGTGCCTGCTGTGCGTCCGCCGGGTGTGCGCCCAGCCCCACGGCGACGAGGCAGATGAGCGCGGAGACGGTGGTGCGTGTCAGGTGGCGCATCGTGCGATCACTCCCGATGGTTCGCGTCGTCCGACCCGGTCGGCGAGCCGGTCGGGCCTCAGAAGATCCTTCCGAACTTGAAGTGCAGCTTCCATCCCGGATCGGGCCGTCCGAGCACGTCGCGCCGGTCGAATCCGTAGGCGTAGTCGATGCCCAGCGGGCCGAAGGGGGTCACCAGGCTCACTCCGACCCCGGCACCCGTCAGAAGGTCCGTCGGATTGAAGTCGGAGGCGTCGCCCCAGACGTTGCCGCCGTCGAGGAAAGTGTTCACGAACACCTGCGGCGTGAGGCGCGCTCCGAGCTGGGCCGTCGTGGTGAAGAAGGACTCCCCGGGTCGGTCGAGCCGACTGAACCCCTCGGTCCTGCGGGGAATGTGGCCGTCGGGCGTGATCGTGGCCTCCTCGTACCCGCGGAGCTGGTTCCCGAACTGCGTGCCGCCGAGGAAGAACTGCTCGCGGAAGAAGGGGTTGTCGCCCACCACCGCCCCGCCCTGGAACGACAGGCCGGCCGTGACGAGGATCGGATTGGACTCCTGACCGCCGCCGATCTGCGCCACGGGCACGTACCACTCGCTCTCGAACTGATACTTGCCGAAGTCGCCGTCGCCCTCGAGCGGCCCGCCCGTGTACTGGACGGCGAGCGCGTTGCGATTGCCGCCGACCGGGAAGCTCCCGCCCTGCCGCGTGTCGCGGACGACGCGGAGGCTGGCGGTGCTGCGCGTCCCCTGCTGGAGGAGGTCCCGCGACTCCAGCGGCACCCCGGCGAGCGCCAGGTCGCTGATCTCGTCGTCGAAGAGCGAGTAGCCGAGGAAGAGCCGCGTGGAGCGGAGCCCCGGGAAGGGAGTGCCCAGCTCGAGCGAGCCGCCCGTCTGCCGGCGCTCCCCGACGCTGAAGCCGACGAAGTCGTCCCGCGAGCTGCGGAGGGCGACCGAGAGCGACTGCTGCGTGCCCAGGATCTCGGGATCGGAGTACTGGAGTTCGATGTCCTGGGTGCGGCCTCCGAAGATCCAACGGAAGCGGCCGCTCTTCGCCTGACCGAACAGATTGGGCTGTTCGTACCCGATGAAGCCCGCCAGGCCGGTGCCCGCGGAGGCCGACATCCCGAAGTTCAGGTTGCCCGTCTGCTTCTCCTTCACCCGCAACGTCACGTCGACGTCCCCTTCATCGACCGGCTCGATCTCCACCGCCTCCTGGGGCGGGAGCTGTTCGAAGAAGCCCATCGACTGGACGTTCCGAACGCTCTGGATGAGACGGTCCTGGGAGTAGATGTCACCGGGGAGGAGACCGAGGCGCTGCCGGATGATCCGGTCGTGCGTGTGGTCGTTGCCGACGATCTCGACGTGCCTGAGGTAGGCCGGCTCGCCCTCCTCGATGTTCCAGGTCGCCCGCACGAGGCGAGTGGCCCCGGAAGAGGTGTCCGCCGGCAGCCGCTCGATCGTCGGCACCACGCGGGCGCGCAGGTAGCCCGCGTTTCGATAGAGGTCGTTGACCGCGCCCGTCGCTTCCTGGAAGGCCGTGCGGTCGAAGGCGGGGAGGCTGTCCGCGGCCACGGCGTCGGAGGAGAGGCTCTGGCCCTGGGGAAAGCGCCGCGCGAGCTCGGCCGCCGGGAACTGGCGGTTGCCGCGGACGCGGAACTCCGCCAGCCGGTACTGCGGCCCCTCGGCCACCTCGATCGACACCCGTCCCTTCCCGGTGCTGCGGTCCACGATCACCGAGTCGCCGACCACCGAGAAGTCGATGTAGCCGTGGCGGCCGTAGAACGCGGGGAGCCGCTCCTCGAGGTCGGCCCGGAACTGTTCGCGCTTGAGCTCGCCCGATTGGAACCAGAAGAACCCCTCCTGGTTCGTGTTCATGGCACCCCGCAACCGGGTGTCGTCGAAGGCCTCGTTCCCGGTGAACTCGATCGACGCGAGGCCGAGCCGGGGGCCCTCGTCCACGCTGAAGACCATCCGGTAGCCCTCCTCCCCCGGGCTCTCGACGAAGGCGGTGTCGACCCGGGCGCGGGGAAAGCCCTCCCGCGCGAGGAGGTCCTGCAGCATCGAGCGGGCGCGCCCGACCTTGGCCGGGTCGAGCGGCTCCCCGGAGACGAGCCCCACGGTGTCGCGCACGGTCCCGCCGCCGACGCTCTCGAGCCCCTCGAACGCGTAGCGGGCCACCACGGGCCGCTCGACGACGCGGATGGTGAAGATCGCCGGATCGCCGCGCGTCACCAGCACGTCGACTTCGGAGAACTCGCCGGTGGCGAAAAGCTGGTGGATCGCTTCCTGGACGTCGGGATAGGTGACGTTCATCCCGGGCCGAAGGCCGCTCTCCTCCAGAATCTGGTTCGTGGAGACGCGGGCGTTCCCCTCCACCCGGAGGCTGTCGACGTCCACCGAGAGCCCGCGCGTAGGCGGTGCCGCCTCGCCCGGCTCCTGCGCATCGAGGGGGAGCTGAGGGAGCGCGGTCAGGAGGAGGAGGAGCGCGAGCCTCCGGGAGAGTTCGCCGAAGCTCACGTCGCCGAGGAGGGGGAGGCCGCTCGGAACGCCAGGGGGTCGGCCCCCTTCTCGTCGACGTCCACGAGGATCTCGTCGCCGGGAGCGAAGTCGGACATGAGGATGCGTTCGGAAAGCGGGTCCTCGATGTAGCGCTGGATCGTCCGCTTCAGGGGACGGGCGCCGAATTTCTCGTCGTAGCCTTCCTCGACCAGGAACATCACCGCCTCGTCGGTGAGGCGCAGCGAGAGCTGCTCCTCGCCCAGCCGGTCCTTGACGTCCTCGAGCATGATGTGGACGATCTCGCCGATCTGCTCCTTGGAGAGCGGGTGGAACACGATGATGTCGTCCAGACGGTTGAGAAACTCCGGCTGGAACGTGTTCTGGACCTCGTCATGCACCTGCTCCTGGATGCGGTCGTAGTCCATCTTCCCCTCGGGCGCGTGGAAGCCCAGCGACGTGCCCGAGGTGATGTCCTTCGCACCCACGTTGGACGTCATGATCACGACCGTGTTCCGGAAGTCGATCGTCCGGCCGTAGTTGTCCGTCAGCCGGCCCTCGTCCAGCACCTGCAGCAGGATGTTGAAGACGTCGGGGTGCGCTTTCTCGATCTCGTCGAGGAGCACGACGCTGTAGGGGCGGCGACGGACCGCCTTGGTGAGCACGCCGCTCTCCTCGTAGCCCACGTAGCCCGGCGGTGCACCGATGAGCCGGCTGACCGAGAACTTCTCCATGTACTCGGACATGTCCACACGGATCAGCGCCTGCTCGTCGGCGAAGAGGAATCGGGCGAGCTGCCGCGCCACCTCCGTCTTTCCGACGCCGGTCGGACCGCAGAAGACGAAGCTGCCGATCGGTCGGTCCGGGTCCTTGAGGCCGGCCCTCGATCGGCGGATGGCGCGGCTGATCGCTTCGATCGCCTCGTCCTGCCCGACCACCCGCTCGTGCAGCTCCTCCTCCATACGGAGCAGCCGCTCGGTCTCGCCCTCGCGAAGCCGCGTCACCGGGATGCCGGTCCAGCGCGAGACGATGAAGGCGATGTCCTCCTCGGAGACCACCGGTCGGTGCTCCTTGCGCTCGCGCTCCCACTCCTCGCGGCGCCGCTTGATCTCCTCCTGGATCTCCTTCTCGCGGTCC
>CAZEUW010000002.1:0-5506 GCA_964515425.1 uncultured Gemmatimonadota bacterium
AGCGGCGCCGTCGATCTTCCCGTTCACCACGGTCGCCACCATCTCCTTCTGGAGGGGGGAGAGCGGCGAGGACCGCCGCAGGTGCAGGTGGCCGTAGAGCCAGCCGGTCGGAGCGAGCAGGTTCAGGTCGACCAGCAGGATCCGGAAAATCCCGGGCAGGTAGCCGCCGTGGAAGCGCTCGATCGCGCGCGCCAGCAGCTTGCGTACGCCCCCGGCGCGCTCGGCGTCGGTGGTCTCGATCCAGGCCATCACGGCACCTCCGTGGCTGTGATCTCGCGGCCGCGAGACGTCACGGTGTCGCTCCACCTCTCGAGCATCGCGCGTACCACCTGGCGGGGGGGACTGCCGCCCACGCCCCCCTTGCCCGGCCCGACGCCGCGCGCCCATCGTTCCGGCCTCAGCGCCGGCCGTCGTGCCCGCCTGCTTCCACCGCCGACACGGGAACCGCCATGCGAGCCACCGCCCCCTCCTCCGCCGCGCCCTCCCGCGCCGACCGCACCGGACGCGCCCTCGCCCTCGCGCTGGCGGCGGCCGCCCTCCTCGCCGCGCCCCCGGCCGCCGACGCGCAGTACGCGCGCTCCGAGGGCGCCTTCGACCTGGAGCACGTCTTCGAGCTCGAGTACGCCGACGACCCGCGCATCTCCCCCGACGGGGAGCGGGTGGTCTACGTCCGCACCTCCATGGACGCCGTCCGGGACCGGCGGGAGAGCCGGCTGTGGATCGTCCGCTCCGACGGCTCCGACCACCGGCCGCTCACCGACCCGGGCGTGCGCGCCTCCTCGCCCCGCTGGTCGCCCGACGGGGAGCGCGTGGCCTACGTGGCGGCGGACGGGGAGGAGGGCGCCGAGGTCTACGTGCGCTGGATGGACACGGGGGCGACGGCCCGGGTCACCCGGCTCGAGCGCTCCCCGGGCGCGCTGGCCTGGTCGCCCGACGGCGTGCGGCTCTCCTTCACCATGTTCGTGGAGGAGGAGACCGACCCCTTCGCCCGGATGCCCGAGCCGCCCGCGGACGCCGAGTGGGCGCCGGCGCCCGACGTGATCCGGCGGACGGTCTACCGCGCGGACGGCCGCGGCTACCTGCCCCCGGGCCACGCCCAGCTCTTCGTCGTCCCCGCCTCGGGCGGCACGCCGCGGCAGGTGACCCGGGGGCCCTGGGAGATCGAGGGCACGCCCGGCTGGACGCCCGACGGCAGGACGCTGATCCTCTCCGCCCGGCGGGGCGAGGACGCGGCGCTCGACCCGGGCGAGAGCGAGGTCTGGGCGGTGGAGGTGGCCACCGGTGAGGCCACCGCGCTCACCGACCGCGACGGACCGGACGCCGCCCCCGCCGTATCGCCCGACGGCCGGCGGATCGCCTACACCGGCTTCGACGACCGCCGGCAGGGCTACCAGGTGACGCGACTCTACGTGACGGGACGGGACGGGACCGGGAGCCACCTCCTCACCCCGGAGCTCGACCGGGACGTGCGGGCCCCGACCTGGAGCGCCGACGGGCGCTCGATCTACTTCCTCTACGACGACGGGAGCGCGACGAAAGTCGGTCGGGTGGACCTCGAGGGGGAGCTCCACGAGGTGGTCGGCGGCGTGGGCGGGACGACGATCGGCCGGCCCTACACCAGCGGCGCGTTCAGCCTCGCCCGGGACGGCCGGGTCGCCTACACGCGGGCCACCCCGCACCGGCCGGCCGACGTGGCCGTGGCCCGGGCGGGCGGCGAGCCCCGGGTGCTCACCGCCCTCAACGAGGACCTGTTCGACCAGGCCGCGCTCGGCGAAGTGGAGGCGTTCAGCTACGCCTCCTCCCACGACGGCCGGGAGATCGAGGGCTGGATCGTCACCCCGCCCGGCTTCGACCCGTCGCGGAGCTATCCGCTGGTGCTGGAGATCCACGGCGGGCCCTTCGCCACCTACGGCCCCTACTTCTCGGCCGAGGTCCAGCTCTACGCCTCGGCGGGCTACGTCGTCCTCTACACGAACCCGCGGGGCAGCGCCGGCTACGGGGCCGAGTTCGGCAACGCCATCCACCACGCCTACCCGGGCCACGACTACGACGACCTGATGTCCGGCGTGGACGCCGTCCTGGAGCGCGGCTACGTGGATCCCGACCGGCTCTACGTGACCGGGGGCAGCGGCGGGGGCGTGCTCACCGCCTGGATCGTGGGCCACACCGACCGCTTCCGCGCGGCGGTCTCCGCCAAGCCGGTGATCCACTGGGCCTCCTGGGCGCTCACCGCCGACATGTATCCCTACGGGGTCCGCTACTGGTTCCCCGGCCCGCCCTGGGAGCACGCCGCCCACTACATGGCCCGCTCCCCGCTGGCCCACGTCGGGAGCGTGACGACGCCCACGATGCTGCTCACCGGCACCGAGGACTACCGCACCCCGATGTCCGAGTCCGAGCAGTTCTACCAGGCGCTCCGGTTGCGGGGGGTGAAGTCGGCGCTGGTGCGGATGCCGGGGGCCTCCCACCACATCGCCGAGCGCCCGAGCCAGCTCGCCGCCAAGGTGGCCCACGTGCTGGAGTGGTTCCGGCGGCACGGGGGGCCGGAGCCGGACCCCGACGCACGGGACGGGGGCGGCTGAGCCGTCGGTCGGCGCCTACCGCTCGCAGCACCCCTCCACGGGCGACGCGTCCACCGCCGGCCCCTCGCCGTCGGGCCCCGGCAGGCCCGCGCGGAGCTGCTCCACGCGGATGAGGCGGCCCGCGGCGTCCATGCCGTAGAGGAAGCCGCTCCGGACGTCGTCCCCGAGCGGGATCCTCTCCGTGTCCGCGAGCAGCCGCTGGCGGAGCTGGCTCGCGCCGTCGGTGCGCGCCTCGACCACGATCCGGGGATGCAGCGACCGGCTCGACGCGTGCCGCGTCCCGAAGCCGACGCTGAAGGTGGGGTCCGACTCGGCGTCGGGCGCCCGGAGGTGGAGCCCGTGGTGGGCCGAGCTGCCGTCAAGCCACCCGCCCACCAGGTCGGTCAGGGCGTCGGAGGTGACAAAGCAGTCGTCACAGCTCTCGAAGTCGAACGCCACCACGGCGCTCGATCCGAACCCGGGGCGGCCGTCCCAGGTGACCGACCCCTCGGACCAGGCCGAGGTCACCGGGACGACCTCCACGTCGTGGCCGGCGGTCTCGGCGTCGCGGTCGACCACGAGCAGCCGGACGGCGGCCCAGTCCAGGGTGACGCCGCTCGGCAGGTCCACCGGCAGCTCGGTGCGCATCAGGCCGGAGAACACTTCCTTCTCGGGATCCGACGACCACAGCCCCCCGTTGTTGGAGCCCGCCACCAGCGCTTCGCCGAGCGGGCCGTCGCCGGGCGTGCCGAAGTTCTCGCCGGAGGAGGCGGGACGGCTCAGGGTGGCGTCCGCCCCGGCGAGCCAGATCGCCCGCTGGGGCATCGGCAGGCTGAACGGGTCCGACGCCGACCGATCGACCGTGTAGCCGATGTCCGAGAGGACGGCGACGCTCACGCGGCTGAGGGGCATGTCGGTGCCGGCGTTGAGGAAGCCGGTCATGAGCTCGGTGTCGAAGTTGAGCTCGCGCCAGTGGACGCCGAACGTCCCCCCGCCGCCGACGTTGGCCAGCGGGACGCCGACGTCGAGGTAGGCCTCCCGACCGCCGAGCTCCCGGAAGGCGTCGGTGGCGTCGGGGCCCGTGAAGAAGGGGTCGACCGTGCCGAGGCCCAGGGTGTGGGAGCCCCATCCCTGCAGGCTCCCGATGCCGATCCCGAGGACGTGGCCCACCTCGTGGGTGAGGATCTGCTCGAGGTCCGGGTGGTCGAGGTCCGCCTCGTCGACGGTCACGATCCCCGAGGCGGCGGTCGTGAAGTTGCCGTCCGCGTCCGTCCGCACCAGGCAGGGGCCCGCCCGGGCCAGCGTCCCGCCGGCGCCGTCGATCTCCGCCGCGCGCACGACGACCACGAGGTCGTCGATGCCGCGCTCCTCGAGCAGACACTGCTCCGCCGCGTCGGAGGGCGGGAAGCCGCCCGACAGGTCTCCGGTGAGGGCCGCCGCCCAGGGCCCGAGCGCGTCGCGGATCGCCTGCTCCTGGCTCGACGTGAAGTCGTCCAGCAGGCGCAGGCGAAAGTCGAAGCCCGGCGATTCGATCAGGAGGTCGACCGTCTCCGAGGCCGTGTCGCCGTCGCCGTCGGTGGCGGTCAGGGTGACGGCGTGGGGCCCGGCGGAGAGGTCCGAGCGGGTGACGGAGGAGCCCGTGCCGAGGTCGCCGTCCACGTCCGAGGACCACTGGAGGGAGCCGCCGCTCAGCTCGCCCTCGACCGGATCGCTCGCCGAGCCCTCGAAGGTGATCGACGTCCCCTCGTCGAACACCGACCGGTCCGAGGGGGAGGAGATGGTGACGCTGGGCGGCCCCTCGACCGCGATCTCGACCGTTGCCGTGTCGATCGCCCCCCGGCTGTCGGTGACCGTCAGGGTGATCGCGTGATCGCCGGCCGACAGGTCGCTGCGGGTGAACGAGCGCCCGGTGCCGAGCTCTCCGTCGAGGTCCGAGTCCCACACCAGGTCGTCCCCCGTCAGCGCGCCGTCCTCGGGATCCTCGCCGGATCCCTCGAAGGCGATCTCTTCCCCGTCGTCGAATCTGGCGCCGTCGGTCGGCAAGGTGATGGACGCGGTGGGCACGCCGTTGGGCTCCACGGTGACCGAGATCTCGGCCCGCCCGGTGACGCCGTCGCTGTCGGTGGCGGTGAGCGTGACGGCGTGGGCGCCGGCCGACAGGGAGGCGGTCGACGTGGTGCCGCCGGTGCCGATCCGTCCGTCGACGTCCGACTCCCAGACCAGGGCGTCGCCGGTGAGCGCGCCGTCCTCCGGATCCTCCGCCGAGCCCTCGAAGGTGACCTCCTCGCCTTCGAAGACGCTGGTGCCGTCCTCCGGGGCGGTGATCGAAGCGGACGGCGGCCGGGAGACGCTGATCGAGATCCGGGCGCTGTCGGTGGCCCCCTCGCTGTCGGTGGCCGTCAGCGTGACCGTGTGCTCGTCGGCCGAGAGGTCCGCGGTGGTGACGCTCTGGCCGGTGCCGATCGGGCCGTCGACGTCGGAGACCCACGTCAGCGAGCCGCCGGTGAGCGTACCGTCCTCCGGGTCGTCGGCGGAGCCCTCGAAGCTGACCGGGTCGCCGGCCTCGAACGAGGCGCCCGCGTCCGGCCGCTCGATGGTGGCGGCGGGTGCCTCGTTCGGCCGAGGCGCCGGGGTCGGGCCCGTGACCCCGTCCTCGCCGCCGCCGCAGCCGACGGCGACGGACGCGGCGACCGCGAGCAGCGAAGCGACGGGGCGTCGGGACCGTGGTAGGGCTGGGGGCACCGAATCTCCCGGTTTGACGACTGCGGACCCGCTCCGACTGCTCCGTCTCGGGACTCTGTCGGGCAAGGACGGTACCGCTCCGCGCCCGGGGAGACGGCAGGTCTATCTCACTGTTTGACAGCGATCTGGAGGCGGCGCCGTCGAGGCGGCGGCCGCCCGGTGCCGGTGGTGTCGTCCGGAAAACTGAAAAGTTTGCGGGAGCG
>CAZEUW010000002.1:5606-33225 GCA_964515425.1 uncultured Gemmatimonadota bacterium
CGGGCGGCCGCTCACCGTCGCAGACCTGCGCCCTCGCCCCCCTCGCCGGCCCATCCCCTCCGGCTGGACGGCGATCGGAGGGTCAGAACTCGACGGTGGGCGCCGGTCGATACAGCACGCCGAGGTGCTCGCCCAGGGCCGCGAGGCCCTGGTTCACCCAGGCGACCGCCTCCCCGTTGAGCTGCGGCAACACGAACCCCTCGACGACGAGCAGCGCGACGAGGCCGACCCAGTACACCGGGTGTACCGCCTGGCGCGTCCATCTGTCGTAGACGATTCCGATCACGACGAAGAGACCGCAGCCCAACGTGCCCGCTGGAATCCACAGGGGATGGCCGCCGCTCAGGACCAGGATCAAGCGGGCGAACCCGGCTCCGATTCCGATGGCGCTCGCCACCAGGATCAGCCGTTTGTGGGCCTGCAGGCGGTGATGCACGGCCGTCCAGATCGCGGCCGCGTAGAACGCGACGAACAGGACCAGGTTCGCGAGGAACAGCGGGCCGTAGAGCAGCCAGACCTGTGGCCCTCCCAGGCGCACCGCCTCTTCCACGCGGACGGTCAGCACGAGGACGCCGGTCAGCGTCATCACGGCGACCAGCACCGTGCTGAGCCGGCCCAGTGTCACGTGCAGGGTGTGCTTCCCCCGCCCGATCAGGAGCGCCTGGAGGGGGAGCAGGAGGTAGAAGAGGAAGAAGGACCAGCCGTGCAGGTGCAGAGGAGCCCCCGCCGGGGGATACGTGCCGCCGAGGATCGGCCCGAAGTACGTGAACGAGAACCCGGCGAAGCCGGTCGCGCTGATCAGGATGGCCAGCGCCGGATAGAAGACGTGATCCTGGCTCGCGCGCATGGTGCCCCCTGCTCGTGAGGCGGTCGTGACCCTCTCCTCCGTCCCTTCATCCCCCCTTACACGGATTCCTCGGAAGGCAGGCCATCGGTCGTGGTCCGGGCAGCCCGAGGATTGCTCGTGGGCAGCGTGAGGGCCTACGATTCGGTGCGGGAGCGACGGGGTGACCATGGGGCAAGAGCAGACGCAGTCCACGGTCACGCGTCTCCTGGGCGAGGTCCGGGACGGCGACCCTCGAGCCCTCGGCGAGCTCTTCGGCCTCGTGTACGACGAGCTGCAGCTGCTGGCCCGTCGCCAGCGGCGCCGGTGGAACGGCGATTACACGCTGAACACCAACGCCCTGGTGCACGAGGTCTATCTGAAGCTCGTGGACCGGTCGCGGATCGGGGTGGAGGGCCGCGCCCACTTCTTCGCGCTCGCCTCCCGCGCGATGCGCCACGTCCTGTGCAACTACGCCCGCGGCAAGCGGGCCCAGAAGCGGGGCGGCGACCGCCGGCGCGTCCCCCTGGAGGAGGTGCAGCTGCCGGCGGACGGGGCGGGACCCCCCGAGGAGCCGTCGGACCTGCTCGCGGCGCTGGACGACGCGCTGCGTCGGCTCGAGGAGCTGGAGCCGCGCCAGGGCAAGGTCGTCGAATGCCGCTTCTTCGGGGGCATGACGGTCGAGGAGACGGCCACGGCCCTCGGGGTGTCGCCGCGGACGGTGAAGCGGGACTACGCGGTGGCCCAGGCGTGGCTGCACCGGGAGCTGGAGGGATGACCCGCGGGTGGAGCGCCGGCGAGCGCCGGCGCCTGGCCGAGCTCTTCGAGCGCGCGATCGAGCGTCCGCCCGGGGAGCGGGCCGAGATCATCGAGGCGTGCCGCCGGGACGACGCCGAGCTGGGGGCCGAGCTGGCGTCGCTGGTGGCCTCGCACGCGGCGGAGCCCGAGTACCTCGAGACGCTGGCCGGGCGGGTGTTGCCCGCCGCGCTCCGTGACCTCCCCGCCGACGCCCTTCCCATCGGCGGAGGGCCCGGCGACCCCGTCTCCCCCGGCGACGTCGTCGGCCACTACGAGGTCGTGGAGCGGATCGCCGGCGGCGGGATGGGCGTGGTCTATCGGGCGCGCGACCTGGCGCTCGACCGGCCGGTCGCGCTCAAGTTCCTCCTCTCCCATCGGGCGGCCGACGCCGGGGCCCGGGACCGCCTCATGGCCGAGGCCCGGGCCGCCTCCGCGCTGGATCATCCCGCCATCGCGACCGTCTACGAGATCGGGACGACCGGGCCCGCGCCGGGCGGTGACGGGGGCGAGCGGCCGTACATCGCCATGGCCTACTACCGGGGCGAGACGCTCCGGGAGAAGGTCGCCCGCGGCAGGGTCGCCGTCGGCGACGCGGTCGACTGGGCGATCCAGATGGCCGACGGGCTCTCGCGGGCCCACGACGCCGGGATCGTCCACCGCGACGTCAAGGCGGCCAACGTGCTGGTGACCGACCGGGGCCGGGTCAAGATCCTGGACTTCGGGGTGGCGCAGGTCGAGGGCCTCGCGCCGACCGGGGAGGGGGCCCGAGCGGGCACGGTCGCCTACATGAGCCCAGAGCAGACGCGCGGCGGGGCGGTGGACCATCGGTCCGACCTGTGGTCGCTGGGCGTGGTGCTCTACGAGATGCTGGCCGGCGAGAGGCCCTTCGGCGGCGAGTCGGAGGAAGCCGTCGTGGAGGCCGTCCGCCGCGACGAGCCGCCCCCGCTCGAGACGCTCCGGCCCGACGTTCCGCCGGAGCTGGCGGGGCTCGTCCGCCGGTGCCTGGCGAAGGAACCCGCCGCGCGCCACGGGTCCGCTCGGGCCCTGCTCGCCGATCTCCGGACCGTGGAGGAGGAGGGTGGCCAGGGTCCCGGGGCGGGGGCCGGGGAGCGCCGGGGCATCGTCGTGCTCCCCTTCGTCGTCATCGGCCCGGACCCGGACGACGAGTACTTCGGCGACGGGCTCACGGAGGAGGTGATCGCACACCTGTCGCACATCCGGGCGCTGCGGGTGGTCCCCCGGACCTCGGCCATGCGCCTGAAAAAGGTCGACCGGGACCTGGCCTCGATCGCGCGGGACCTGGGCGTCCGCTACGTGCTGGAAGGGAGCGTGAGAAAGAGCGACAGGGACCTGCGCGTCTCGGTCCGGCTCGTGGACGCCGGCTGCGATCGGCTCCTGTGGTCGGAGACCTACGAGGAAGAGGTCGCCGAGCTGTTCCGGATCCAGGAGCGGGTGGCCGAGGCGGTCGCCGGCGCGCTCCGCATCGAGCTGAGCCCGGCGGAGGAGAGGGACCTGGGACGCCGAAGGATCGAGGATCCGGTGGCGTTCGAATCCTATCTGCGGGCCCGCCACGAGATGTGGAACTTCTCCCGCGAGGGCCTGGAGCGGGCGCGTCGCCACGTCCTGAATGCCCTCGAGCTGGTCGGCGACGACGAGCTGCTGCTGGCCACCCTGGGCCAGATCCACGTGTGGTTCCTCCAGACGGGGACCGCCCCGGACCCGGAGCACCTCGCCCGGGCCGACGAATGCGCGGAGGCGATCTTCCGGATCGCCCCGGGCTCCCGCCACGGGCACCGGCTGGCCGGCTTCGTCCGGTTCCAGCGGGGCGACCTGCGGGGCGCCCGCTTCCACCTGCGGACCGCGCTGCGGGAGGTCCCCGACGACCCCGACGCGCTGGCGATGCTGGGCTACCTGTGCTGCCTCGCGGGTCGGGAAGAGACGGGCCTCTCCCACTTCGAGCGGTTGCTGGCGATCGACCCGCTGACGCCGCTGAACCACGCGATGCCGGGATTCGTGGCGGTGCTCCAGGGCCGGTTCGCCGACGCCGTCGAGCCCTACCGGACCTTCCTCCGGATGGAGGACGAGGGCCCGTTCTCGATGATGAACTGGGTGTGGATCCTCGGCCTGAACGGTCGGATCGACGAGGCGGCGCCGGTCCTCCGCGGGATGGGCGAGAAGCACCCGGGCTCGCCCTTCACGGCGACGGCGCGCTCCCTCTATCACGCGTTCCGGGGGGAGGAGGCGGCGGCGCTGGAGGCGATCTCACCCGCCCTGTGCGAGGCGGCCCGCATGACCGAGATGTTCTCCCGGTTCGTGGCCGAGTGTCACGCGGCGGCGGGCGACGTGGGCGGGGCCCTGGACTGGCTGGAGAACGCCGTGGAGCTGGGGCTGGCCCACCATCGGTACCTGGCCCGCGTCGACCCCCTGCTCGAGAACGTCCGGGGGGAGCCCCGATTCCGGGAGCTCCTGGAGCGGGTCGAGGCGGAGGCGCGGGCGTTCCGGGAGTAGGTCCGGTGACGCGGCGGTTCACAGCGCCGGGCTCCGACGGGTCCCCGGTCGACGATCCCGAGGCCGGCCCGACCCGCTGGCGGATCTAGCCGGGCTCCGACGCGAGAGGTCGGTGAGGAGCCGGGCGGTCGCTTGACCGTGACTTGATCGCCTGGCGCCACCATCCCGACGACCGCTTCCGCCGGGCTCGGACGCCCCATCACTTCGAGGACGCGATGAACGCGCAGCGCAGGACCTCTGCCTTGGCCGCGATGGCCGTCGCCGCCCTGGTCGCGCTCGGATGCGGCGGCGACGCGCCCACCGGACTTCAGAGCACCTCCAGGCTCGCGGACTTCGTGATCGCCTACCATCTGGTGACCGATGGAAAGCCGGACATCCTGGTGCAGGCCGCCGACGGCGGGCCGGCTGTCAACCTCACGAACCACCCGGCTGCCGACTTCGCACCGGCTTTCTCGCCCGACGGCCGCGAGATCGCCTTCGTCAGCTCGCGGGACGGCGGCCAGGCGATCTTCGTGATGCGTTCGGACGGCACCGGCGTGCGGCGCCTCACCGACGTCGCCGACGACGCGATCTATCCGGCGTGGTCCCCCGACGGCCGTCGAATCGCATTCGTGAGCCACCGGAGAAGCGAGCGGGGTTCGATCGCGGTGATGAACGGCGACGGCACCGACGTCCGGATCCTGACCGACTCGTCGGCCATCGACTCCCATCCCACGTGGTCGCCCGATGGTCGCCGCATCGCGTTCCAGGCGGACCGGAGCGATGCGTCCCGGATCTGGACGATTGACCTCGACGGTGGGAGCGTGAGACAGCTTACCCGCGGGTTGCCGTGGGATCCGGGGCTGGACGTCGATCCCAGTTGGTCGCCGGATGGCACCCTGATCGCCTTCATGTCCACGTCCGGCGTGGGAGGGCCGGGCCAGAGCATTTTCGCGGTCCGTCCGGACGGGAGTGGCCGTCGCCAGTTCACCGACGCCTACGACGCCGCGCCATCCTGGTCGCCCGACGGAGCTTGGATCGCGTTCCTGTCGATTCGGAGCGGGATCTGGCAGCTTTATGTTCGGCAACGCGAAGGGGGCCCGGTCCGGCGGGTCACCTCCGTCCCGAGAGGACCCCGCCTCGGCGGTGCGAGCTGGGCACGACGAGCGTCGGTGCTGGCGCCCGTCCCGTGAGCCGATGGTCCGTGTTCGAGTAGCAGCGGTCGGGAGCGAAAGGCGCTCCGGCCCGACCCGCTCGCCGACCGAGCGGCCCCCACTGGCAAGCTACGGCCGAGCGGACGCTTCTCTCGCCTCGCTGTCCGGCGGCGCGGGGAGAGGGCCTCCCCGCCGGTTTCCCCCTACAGCCGCGAAGCCGTGAGCTCGACGTCGGCGTGCGCCCACGCCCGCTCGAACTCCTCGCGCACCGCGGCCGCCTGGGCCGCCTCGCCCTGCGCCTCGAGGCTCTCGGCCAGGCCGTACAGCGACCAGCCGTTTTCCCGGAACTTCAGCAGGTCCTCCCGATAGGCGCGCTCCGCGTCGGCGGGTCGGCCGGCCTCGAGCAGGGCGCGGCCGAGGGACTGGCGGATCGGGTAATACCAGAGCGGCGGCTCGATGTAGACCATCGTGTCCTCGACCTCCCTCGCCGCCTCGAAGTGGCGGACGGCGCCTTCGGCGTCCCCGCTCCGGAGGGCGATCTCACCCAGCAGCGCGTGCTCGGCGATCGCGGGGATCGGCTTCATGTCGAGCAGCGCCGGGATCCCGGCCACCCGCTCGCCGGCCCGCTTCACCGCCTCGAGCTCCTCGCGCGCGGCCGCCGCGTCGCCCTTCGCGGCGTGGGCGACGCCTCTCGCGTAGTGATGGAGCAGCGTCGAGATCGGCAGGTTCGCCGGGGGCGCGGGCCGCTCGAGCACGTCGTCCCAGCGTCCGAAGGTCACGGCGGTGAGCTGCGGGGTGGCGACCGCGAGCTGGATCCATCCGACGCTCACCGCCACTTCCGGCTTGATTTTCTCGGGCAGCACCTCCGCCGACGCGACGGCCACCTCGCTCATCCCGGCCATCGTCGCCGCGAAGTTCATGAAGTGGTAGTTGTGTGGGTAGTAGGCGCTCGTGTAGATGTTGATGGGGCCGAGGTCGGCGATGTAGGTCTCGTCGGCGTGGACCGCGTGCCGGTTCGCCTCGACCGCGTCGGCGTAGCGTCCCACCCGAAGGTAGATGTGCCCCGGCATGTGGACGATGTGGCCCGCGCCGGGCATCAGGGCGGCCAGCCGGTCGGCGCACGCCACGGCTCGCTCCGGATAGGCGGCCTCGACGGCGTGGATCAGGTAGTGGCACGCGCCGGGATGGTCGCGATTCAGCTCGAGCGCCTTCTCGACCGAAGCGATCGCCTCGGTCGTCCCCGGCCGGGGCTCGCGGTCGTCGTAGGGGCCCTCCCAGTAGTGCCACGGGCTCAGGTTCATCAGCGACGCCGCGCGCAGCGTGAGGACGTCGGTGTCCTCGGGATGTGCTTCCGCGAGCCGCGACATCGCGTCGGCCCAGGCGGAGTCCTGCGTCGCCCGCTCGGCGAGCGGATCGGGCCCGTAGCGCACCGACAGCGCCTCGATCAGGGCGCGTTCGATCGCCGACGCGCCGTCCTCGCGCGCCTCGGCCTCGGCGATCGCCTCCCGGGCGAGCGCCGCGTGGGCCGAGTCCATCGGCGCGTTGATGTTGGGTCCGGCGGCGAGCGCGATCCCCCACCAGCACATCGCGCATCCGGGATCGTGCGCGAGCGCCTGGCGGTAGCTGCGGATCGCCTCGGGATGGTTGAAGGCGTACTGCAGCCGCAGCCCCTGGTCGAAGTACGCCTGGGCGTCGGGCGCGTCGGTCGTGATCGCGCGTCCGTAGTCGCCGAGGTCCTCGTAGAGCGGGACGGTCTCGGCGGCCGTCTCCGCCCGGTCGCCCGCCTGCACGGCGCTGGCCGGATGTGCGAGGCCCGCGAGGGCGATCGCGGGGAGAGCGAGCAGGACGGGTAGTACGGCACGGCGTCGGGGAGCCATCGATTCGACCTCCTGGGAGGGCACGGGGAGTGGGACCGGCGGTGCGAACGCGGAAGAGGCCGAGCGCGGCTGCGCGGACTCGGATGGCCTCCGACGCATCGACGAGAGTCAGCTTGAGAATACGCTGCGAACTCGACGGAGGGAAGGGGGCGAGGCGAAGCCGAAGCCTCCGACCCACGAAGGGCAGGGGGGCTGGCGGAGCGGCGGAGCTGTGAGCCTGGTGTCGGCTCGCACGGGCGGCTTCCTGCTCAGCGTGGGGATCCCGCACCGCTCACGTCCCGGCGGGCCCGGCGGAGGCCGGAGGCGAGCACGTCCCGGACGTCCGTCAGGGTCGTCTCGGGGTGGTTGTTGAAGTCCATCAGGGCGTGGCCGGTGACTCGCTCGGCGAAGCGCGTTCGGATCTCCTCCCTCACGAGCCGGAGCGCCGGCTGGCGGTGATACTCACGCCCCATCTCCTCTCTGGTCGCCAGGGCCAGAGCGCAGTACAGGCTGACGGCGTCGCCCACGTCGTTCTCGCAATTTCGATCGTCCACCCGGTCCCACTCCGAGTCGTCCTCCCATCGAGAGACGGCGTCCTCCAGGATCCGGACGTCGGCCATGGTCGGGGGCGCCACCCGGGACATGTCGAAGGTCAGGAGCGCGGCGTGCTGTTCGTTCAGCCTCCACTCCTCGACCCGGAACCACCCGAGGGCCGAGCGGAACACGAGACGCTCCTCGCTGCCGAATCGGTGGGGCGCCAGCTCCACCGGCATGTCCCGGCCTTCCTCGCCGAACAGCGCTCCCTTCCACGGGGCTTCGGAACCGGGGCCGGCGTCCAGGCGCAGGCGGACGACCATGTCGCCGAACCCCTCGCAGGTGCCCTCCCATTGTCGGGGGCCCTCGTCGAGCGTACAGCGGACCACCGCCTGACCCGCCGCGCTCCCCCCGAAGGCGCCGAGGGCCAGGAGGGCGAGACACGCCGAAAGGCCACCGATGCTGCCCTGTTTGTGACCCGATGTCGTCATGGGCTTCCGTAGGGGCAGTCGGCCGGTGAAAGCCCCCGACCCGCGAAGAGCCGGGGGCCGAGGCCGGAGTCGAGCCGGCGTTCAGTCACCTCCCGTCGCCTCCGTGTAGATCAGTTCCTTGTACGCGGTGCTTCCTTGAAGACGAGCCCGATGGCGAGACAGACGGGCCATCGCAAAGCACGGAAGTGAGAGCTCGCATGGAGGCCTCCTGAGGTGTCCAGGCCTCGGAACGCCGGTCCGGGTCGCGCTCCCCTACCTCCTGGCGGTCACGGTCGTCATGGTCACCGCGCCGGTCAGGGCCCCGTCCTCCACGAACGCCTCGCAGCGCTCGGAGTAGTCCCGCTCGAGGGCGGTGCGGCGCTGCTGGTCGACCTCGGCGACGGCGGCCGCCAGCGGCGTGCTGCTGACGTACTGCCACAGAAACTCCCCCGGAGGCGGAAGGTGAAGGGCCCTGGGGCCCGCCTGCACGTCGACGTCGCCGAAGCCGGCGTCGGTCACCAGCGTCCGGAGCTCGTCGGCGTCGTGGAGCGAGAACACCGCCTCGACGAACGACGCGGTCTCCGGGCCGACGTGGCGCGAGAGCTCCTCGGCCATGATCCGGAGGGGTGGCGGCGTGGGCCCGGGGAGGTTGGCGACGAGGCGACCCCCCGGCGCGAGGACGCGTCGAATTTCCCGCAGGCCGGCCAACCGGTCGGAGAAGAACTGGAGCCCCATCCCGCACAGGGCGACGTCGAAGCTCTCGGAGGGGAGGGGGATCGCCTCCGCCGGCGCCTCGTGCCAGTCGATGGTCGCGTCGGGGGGTGCCGCCTCGCGGGCGACGGCGATCATGCCCGGGTTGGGATCCAGGCCCGTGACGGTGCCGTCGGCGCCGACCCGCTCCAGGGCGAGGCGCGCCACCACTCCCGTCCCGCAGGCGACGTCGAGCACGCGCTCGCCCGGACGAAGGGCCGCCGCGTCGACCAGGTCGGCGGCCACCGGGCGGCCGATGACCGGGACGAAGTAGCGCTCGTAGTTCTCCGCGGCGCTCCTCGCGAACGCCTCGTCGTAGGTCGGTTCGGGCATGGTCCTCACCTCCTCTGCCCGGCCCTCGCCGGACGTCTCTCGGGTGTGCCGGCCCTTCCGGAAGCTCCCTCCGGAGCAGGATGTGCCGGTGGGGGTGAAGCGGCAAGGCTCGGGGCACGGACATTGCCCCTTGTCTCCAACTCTGAAACCCGCCTCCCGGCGGTACGTAGGGAGGTGGGCATTGACGAGATCCGTGAAAGAATCGAGACTCCGAATATGAGGACTGTCATGTCGCTCAATAGACGATGGCACCGACGTCGCCCCCGATACCGCTACGTGCGGCTGCTGGGCTGACCGAGGTACGAACGCAGAGAGAGGAAGCGCCCGCCTCGCGGCGGGCGTTTTTTCGTCGGGGGCCCGCCGCAGGAGGGCGGGGCGGGGGTCGCGGCCGCCGGCCCGGGAAGCCGGGCGCTAGCGGACCGCCGCCTCCAGCGCCGCGTCTACCGGGTTCACCACGGGGACGTCGAGCGAGGCGGCCAGCGTCCGGTCGAGTCCCAGGAAGCCCATGCTCATGCAGCCGAGCACCAGGGCCTGCGCCCCCTCGTCGATCGCCTCCCTCCCGGCTTCGGCCAGGCGCCCGGCGACCCGCTCCCGGTGCGGACGGAGGTCGTGCACGCCGACGTCGATCGCGGTCACCGACAGGGCCTCCCGCGACAGGCCGGCCGCCTCGATGCGTCGGCGGATCAGCGGGATCACCTCGTCGACGACGGTGAGAACCGCGAACGGCCCGCCCGCGTCGACGGCCGCCCGAAAGCTCGCCTCGGCGGGTCCGACGACGCGGAAGTCGACCAGTTCGCGCGCCTCCTCGACCCCCGGGTCGCCGAAGCATCCCACGATCACGGCGTCGAACCCCAGCGCCGCCAGGGCGGGGAGCTCCTCGACCACCGCACGGGCGGCCGACGCCTCGTCCTCCTCGGACTCGACCGACGGGGGGCCGCCGTCGGTCCGGGCGAGGCTGACCAGGCAGCGTTCGGGGGCTCTCTCGACCAGGAACAGGTGCCGGCGCTCGAGCTCCGCCCTCGCGGCGGCGTCCTCGCCGAGCGAGCCCGGGACGAGATAGAGGACCCCGGCCGCCCGGCTCGGCGCCTCCGTCGTCGGGCCGCTCACGGGGATCGGGCGCTCGAGATCGTCTCCGCCTCCCTGAGGAACGCGCTGCGCGTCCGGGCGCCCATCTCCCAGTGGTCGCGGAGCACGGCGAGGGCGGTCTCGAGGTCGCCGTCGCGGAGGGCGTCGGTGATCTCGCCGTGGTGCTCGAGCCCGCGGGTGCCCAGCCGCGCGAAGTCGTCGGCGAAGATGTACTCGTAGCGGTAGAGCCGGTTCTTCAGCATGCGGAGCGTCTCCAGCAGCTCCTCGTTCGTGCACTTCGAGACGAGCAGCTCGTGCCACTTCTGGTCGAAGCGGATCGCGTCGATCGGGTCGTGGTCCTCGACGTTGAAGGTCCGGCGCCGGTCGCACTCCTCCAGCTCCTCGATCGCCTCCTCCGGCGGGATGCCCCCGTCCTTGAGGGCCTCCACCTCCAGGATGCCCGCGAGCTGGTAGAGGTCCTCGGCCGTGTCGGGCGTGAGCGGTCGCACGGTGAAGCCCTTGCCCGGCTCGGAGCGCAGCAGGCCCTCGATCTCGAGCTTCAGGAGCGCCTCCCGCAGGGGGGTGCGGCTCACGCCGAGTCGGTTGGCCAGCTCGGGCTCCGAGATGCTGGAGCCGGGCTCGAGCTCTCCGTTCAGGAGCCACTCGAGGAGCATCGTGCGGACCTGGTTCCGGAGCGGGTCCCGTCGGATGACGGACATGCCTGGTCGTCCCGTTTGCTGGAGGTGCGAGGCCCGATCGCCGCGCCCGTCGCCGGCGTGTCCGATCACGCGCCTTCGTCGCGGCGGGCCGGGACGAGCACGCGGTGAGCTGGTCACACGGTGATTCTCATACCCGACCCTCGGTAGGGCGGTCACGTTGCCGCCGCTTGACATGCATTCTACACACAGGATACTGTACACACAACACAGAGCACAGAATGTCTGATGTGCGGCGTTCCGGAACGCGGGGCGCGGACCAGGGGGCCGGAACTGGGAGGACGGATGGCGCAGCCCGGAGAGCCACGGACACCTTGCGCGGAGTTGGATGGGTACTCCGAACCCGGGTTCTGCGCGCGCTGCGTCACCTTCCTCCTGCTGTTGGTCTTTCTGCCCGCCCTCGTCTCCCCCGCCGCCCGCGCCCAGACGCCCTCCGGGACCGACGACGTCACGCTCGCCCTGGTGGGCGGGACCCTGATCGACGGCAACGAAGGACCGCCCCTCCAGGACGCGGTGGTCCTGGTCGCGGGCGAGCGCATCGTCCACGTGGGGACGGTGGCGGACACGGAGGTGCCCGACGGGGCGGAGGTCGTCGACACCGACGGCTACACCGTGATGCCGGGCCTGCACGACGCGCACGTCCACACGATGATCGTCGGCCACGGGGTCTACGACGAGTACTTCCCCGCCTACGGCGACCGGCTGCGCGAGGTCATGCCGATCTCGGCCCGGCAGCTCCTCCGGTCCGGGGTCACCTCGGCCCGCGACCTCGGCGCGCCGCTCGAGGACGCCCTGTGGCTGAAGCGCCAGATCGCGGACGGCGCGATCGAGGGGCCGCGGATGTTCGTCTCCGGCCCCTTCCTCCAGGCGTCCCTGCCGGCCGGCGCGGGGCGGAGCTACGACTCCCGCGTCCAGGGGATCTTCCGGTGGCCGGTGGACGGCGCCGAGGACGCCGGAGCGAAGACGCGGCGGCTGATCGACGCCGGCGTGGACATCATCAAGGTGATCCAGCTCGACGGGCTCACCGAGGCCGAGCGGGCCGCGATCGGGGAGGAGGCCGCCCGCGCCGGCCTGCCGGTGGTCGTCCACGCCTGGACGGCCGACGAGGTCGAGATGGCCGCCGCGATGGGGGCGGCGTCGATCGAGCACGTCGGCGCCGGCCGGGCCGAGCGGTACCCGGAGGCGTCGGTCCGCGCGATGGCCGACGCCGGCATCGTCGCGGTCCCCACCGCGCTGGTGAACCGCGTGGTCGACCTCACGATCGAGTATCCGGAGCGCCTCGACGACCCCCGCCTCCGCGAGGACCTGCCGGCCGACCTCTACCGGGACGTGCGCGAGTCGCTCCGCTTCTTCACCCGCCTCGACTACTTCGAGGGCGACGTGGGGGACGCGGTGCACAGCCGCGAGAAGATCGCGCAGCTCCACGACGCCGGGGTCGGCCTCGCGATCGGCACCGATTCGGGCACGCCGATGAACTTCCACTACGAGTCGACCTGGCGGGAGATGGACCTGTTCGTCCGCGCCGGGATCCCGCCGATGAAGGTGCTCGCCATGGCCACGCGGGACGCCGCCCGGCTGAGCCGCGTCGGCGACGAGCTGGGCACGGTCGACCCGGGCAAGCTGGCCGACCTGATCGTGGTCGACGGCAACCCGCTCGTCGACATGCGGGCGCTCTCGCCCGAGCGGATCGTGCACGTGATCAAGGGGGGAGAGGTGGTCCGATGAGCCGCTCGACGACGACGAGGGTGCGCGCCGGGACTCGAGGGGCGGGGCTGGCGGCGCTCGCCCTGGCCGCGCTCTGCCTCGCGGCGGCGCCCGCCGCGGCCCAGACCGAGGACGGGAGCGAGAGGCAGCTGGCGATCGTCGGCGGCACGCTGATCGACGGGACGGGCGGACCGCCGATCCAGGACGCCGTGGTCCTGGTCGAGGGGGAGCGGATCGCGCACGTCGGGACCGTGGACGACACGGAGGTCCCGGCGGGGGCGGAGGTCGTCGACGCGGACGGCCTCACGGTCATGCCCGGCCTCACCGACGCCCACGTGCACCTGTTCATCGTCGGGCACGGCGACTACGGCGAGTACTTCCAGCGCTACCGCCACGACGAGGACCGGATGCGGGAGATGCTGGCGATCTCCGCCCGTCAGCTCCTCGAGTCCGGCGTGACGAGCGCGCGCGACGTGGGGGCGGCGCTCGAGGACGCGGCCTGGATCAAGGAGGAGGTCGCCTCGGGGCGGCTGCCCGGTCCCCGCCTCTTCGTCTCCGGGCCGTTCCTGCAGAAGACGACCGGCCCGACGCAGGCCTTCTTCCGGTGGACGGTGGACGGGGCGGAGGACGCCCGGGAGAAGACGCGGCGTCTCGCCGAGGCGGGGATGGACCTCATCAAGGTGATCCAGCTCTCCGACCTGACGGCCGCCGAGCGGGCGGCCATCGCCGAGGAGGCGGACCGGGCCGACCTGCCGATCGTCGTGCACGCCTGGGGACCGGAGGAGCACCGGATGGCGGCGGAGATGGAGGCGGCCACGATCGAGCACCTCGGCGGCGGGCCCGCCCAGGCGGGGCAGTTCACCGAGGAGAGCCTCCGGACGCTGGCCTCGGGCGGCGTGGCGGTCGTGCCGACGATGGTGGTGTCGAAGATCTACGAGATCACCGAGCGCCATCCGGAGCGGCTCGACCACCCCCGGCTGCGCGAGGACCTGCAGGCGGACGTCTACGACGACGTGCGCGCGTCCCTCGAGTGGCCCAGCCGCCTCGGCTACTTCCGGGGCAAGCGCCAGGTCATGGACCACTATTTCGGCATGGTCCGACAGCTCCACGATGCCGGCGTGGTGCTCGGCGTCGGGACCGACTCCGGCACCCCGATGAACTTCCACTACGAGTCGACGTGGCAGGAGATGTGGCTCATGGTCCGCGCCGGCCTCTCGCCCGCCACCGTCATCCGGATGGCGACGCGGGACAACGCGCGGCTGTTCGGCGCCGGTGACGAGATCGGGACGATCGAGCCCGGCAAATACGCGGACGTCATCCTCGTCCGCGGCAATCCCCTCCGCGACATCACCGCCCTCCACCCGGCCAACGTGGTCCGGGTCTTCAAGGGAGGGAGGTCGGTCGAATGACCATGGCATCGCACCGACGCACCGTCCGTCCGATTGAACGAAGCTCCCGCGGCAGGCAGTCCAGTCAAAGGAGATCCGCGATGAAGAACCGCACGCTTCCGTACGCGCTCTCGCTCCTCCTCCCCGTGCTGCTGCTCGCCGGCACCGGGGCCGAGGCCCAGGAAGGGCAGGTGACCGGAACGGTGCGAGGCGCCGGCGGTCAGGCCCTCTCGAGCGTCACGATCCGCGTGCTCGACACGGACCTGGGCGCGGTGACGGGCGCGGACGGACGGTTCAGCCTCTCCGTGCCGGCCGGCGAGATCCGGGTCCGCGCCGACCTGATCGGCTATCGGTCGGTCACGCGCTCGGTGACCGTGCAGGCGAACGAGACCACGACCGTCGACATCACGATGCAGCCACAGGCGCTGCAGATGGGCGAGGTCGTCGTCTCGATCACCGCCCGCGACGTCCGGCGGCAGGAGCTCGGGACCGACGTCGTCCGGGTGAACGCCGAGGAGGCCGCGGAGAAGTCGGGCGCGACGAACTTCTCGGACCTGCTCAACGCCCGATCCACGGGCGTGACCATCTCCGAGTCCTCCGGCGGCGCCGGCACCG
This sequence comes from uncultured Gemmatimonadota bacterium, assembly GCA_964515425.1. Taxonomy (GTDB): domain Bacteria; phylum Gemmatimonadota; class Gemmatimonadetes; order Palauibacterales; family Palauibacteraceae; genus CAYVFM01. Next base: position 20,300 of record CAZEUW010000002.1, read on the forward strand.
CGTCGCGCATCCGCATCCGGGGCTCGACCAGCCTCACCCAGGACAACAACCCGATCATCTACGTGGACGGGGTCCGGGTGAGCAACGCGACCGGCACCGGGCCCGGCTCCTTCGACTTCGGCAACGGACAGACCGTCTCCCGGCTCGACGACATCGACCCCTCGGAGATCGCCAGCATCCAGGTCCTCAAAGGCCCCACGGCCGCCGCGCTCTACGGCTCCGAGGCCGCGGCCGGCGTGATCGTGATCGAGACGAAGAGCGGCGGCGACGGCGAGGAGGCCGAGATCCGCTACTCGACCACCCAGGGCCTGAGCGTCGACACCGAGGAGTACTGGGACAACTTCGCCAGCCTGTCGGCCCTCGGCGTGACGAGCATGGACACGGAGGGCATCGAGCAGTTCCGTCCGATCCAGAACGAGGTCACGGGCGAGATCTTCATGCGCCACAATCCGCTCAAGAACCCGCTCACCGACCCGTTCCGGGCGGCGCGCTCCGACGAGCACACGGCCAGCATACGCGGAACCTCGGGAGAGGTCGGCTACTACGGCTCGCTCAGCTACGAGGACGAGGAAGGCACCTTCCGGAACAACGACCTCCAGCGCGTCAACCTGCGGGGCAACTTCCAGGTCGCGGCGCGCGAGAACTTCGACGTCTCGGTCAGCACCGGGTTCATCAACACCGAGGTGAGGCTCCCGGACAACGACCGGAGCGCGGTGGGGATGATCACCAACGGCGGTGCCGGGCTCCCCTACTTCTCCTTCGGCACCCGTTCGGGCGGCGCGCGGGGCGACTGCGCGATCACCTTCTTCACCGGCGCACCCGAGTCGCTGTGCGGGGCCCGGGAGGGGAACCTCACCGCGAGCTACGGGAAGCTGGCGACGATCCAGAACACGCAGGAGGTCCAGCGCTTCATCGGGAGCGCCGTGACCAACTGGCGGCCGACGCCGTGGCTCACGAGCCGGGTCACCCTCGGCGTCGACTTCAACGACACCGACAACGTCAACCTCGTCCCGCTCGATCCGGATCGTCCGTTCGGCTCGAACTCGGACGGCCTTCGGGAGGAGGAGCGGATCACCTCCCGGGTGTTCTCGCTCGACGCCGCGCTCACCGGCTCGTGGGACCTGAGCGACGCTCTGAACGTCTCCAGCTCGGTCGGCACACAGGTCTACCGGACCGACACCAAGTTCGTCACCTGTCAGGGCCAGGGGGGCTTCGCCGCGCCGGACGCCACGGCGTGCGACGCGTCGCTGACCTTCTCGGGCGGCTCGGACCTGATTGAGGAGCGCGAGGTCGGCGGCTTCTTCCAGCAGCAGGCCTCCTACGCCGACTACCTGTTCGCCACCGCCTCCGTGCGGCTCGACGACAACAGCGCGCTCGGGGACGAGGACGACCTGCTCGTCTCGCCGAGCGCCAACGTCTCGGCGGTGCTCAGCTCCGCGCCCTTCTGGAACGTGGACTGGATGAGCGATTTCCGGGTGCGGGCCGCCTGGGGGCAGGCCGCCCAGGCGCCCAACCCGTTCGCCCAGAACCGCACCTTCGAGCCGATCCGGGTGCTGCAGGACGGCTCGCAGCAGATCGGCGTCCAGCCGAAGGACCCGGGCAACCCCGAGCTCACCGCCGAGAAGAACGAGGAGTTCGAGATCGGCGCCGACGCGGGCTTCCTGGACGGAGCGCTCTCGGTCTCGGCGACCTTCTACACGCAGCAGACGACCGACGCGATCCTGCCGACCGACGTGCCGCCCTCCACGGGCTTCACGGGCACGAAGTTCGTCAATATCGGGGCGATCGATAACCAGGGCTTCGAGGCCTCGGTGGAGGCACGGCTGTGGGACACCGAGGACGTGACCTGGGACATGAACTTCCAGACCTCGTTCCAGAGCTCCGAGATCACCGACCTCGGCGGGATCCCGCCCATCATCTTCGGCCTCGGCGCGGACCACCAGATGCACCGCGAGGGCTTCTCGCCCGGCGCCTACTGGGGCCACGTGGTCGCGAGCGCCGAGCGGGACGAGAACGGAAACATCATCCCCGGGAGCGTCGAGCTCGCGCCCGGCAACGTGGGCGATCCGGACCGGCCGAACGACCGGTTCCTCGGCAACGCCTTTCCCGGGAACGAGCAGTCGCTCTCGACCACGGTCCGCCTCTTCGACCGCCTGCGGATCTTCACCATGTTCGAGCGGGCGGGCGACTACGTGAAGTTAGACCTCTCCCAGGAGTTCCGGAGCCCGTTCATCCCCGGAACGACGACGTCGGGCGAGTACGCGCTTCGGCACATGAACGCCACGCCGGAGGAGCAGGCGGCCCTGGAGGGCTCGGAGTTCATGAACAACGCCCTCTGGACCCAGGACGCCACCTTCGTCAAGTGGCGCGAGGCGACGATCCGCTACGACTTGCCCGAGGCGGTGCCGGCGCTGATCGGGCCGCTGTCGCGGGCCGCGATCACCGTCGGTGCCCGCAACCTGGCGACCTTCACGGGCTACGACGGGCTCGACCCCGAGCTCAGCTTCGACGGCGGCCGGGACACCTTCAACGCGGCGGAGTTCTTCACGCAGCCTCCGGGCAAGCGGGTCTTCGCCAAGCTGGACCTGGTCTTCTGATGACGGGACCGGAGGAAGCGACCCGAGCACGCGAGAACCGAGAGGGGCGAGATACCATGGAGATGAAGACGACCACCGGCCGATGGGCCACGGCGACCCTGGCGCTCGCGGCGGGACTCGTCGCGCTCACCGGGTGCGAGAACCTCTTCTCGACCCAGGTGGCGGGCGACCCGAACGAGATCGACGCGGGCGAGACCTTCACGCTCGAGCAGACGATGGTCGGCGTCACGGCGAAGCTCTTCCAGGCGTACGACCTGAAGATCGTCTGGGGCGGGCTGCTCGGCGACGAGTTCGTGAGCTCCGGCACGGCGCCGGGCATCCACGAGTGGGACCGGCGCATCGTCTCCTCCGACTGCTGCGGCGGCTCCAACCGGACGGCGTCGATCGGCAGCCCCAACTACGTGCCCATGCAGCAGGCGAGCAAGCTCCCGGACCTCGCGCAGGAGCGGATGCTGGCCGGCGACTTCGCCACCCTGCCGACGCCGGCGGACGACAGCCCGCAGTTCGCCCGGGTCTCCGCCTTCGAGGGCTTCGCGAAGGTGTGGCTCGCCGACCTGTTCTGCACCGTAGCCTTCGACGGCACGGGCCCCGAGCTCTCGTCGCTGGAGGTCTACGAGCTGGCCGAGGAGGAGTTCTCCAAGGCGATCGCGGCGGCGAACGCCGATCCCGCGATCGAGCAGGCCGCGCTGGTGGGGCGCGCCCGGGTCCGCCGGCTGCTGGGCGACCAGGCCGGCGCCGTGGCGGACGCCGAGCAGGTCGACCCCGGCTTCGAGCTGAACGCCACGTATTCGACGAACAGCTTCCCCGAGCAGAACATGATCAACTTCCGGACGTGGGAGTTCGGCAACTGGAGCATCGCACCGGTCTTCCGGAACCTCACCCTCGACGACACCGGTCAGCCGGACCCCCGCGTCGACCTCGTGCTCGACCCGCGGCCGGCGTTCGAGCCCTCCCAGCCGCTGCTCGCCCCGGTGAAGGCCCAGAACGCGAGCTCGCCGATCACGATCGCGAGCGGCGACGAGGCGCGGTACATCATCGCGGAGGCGGAGGGCGGGCAGACCGCGGTCGACATCATCAACGAGGTGCGGGCGCGCCACGGGATCGACGTGCAGTGGGAGCCCCAGGGCACCGGGCCGAACGAGATCCGGGACAAGGTGCTCGACGAACGACGCCGGACCCTGTTCCTGGAGGGCGTCCGGCTGGGCGACATCCGACATTACATTCCGGAGTACGGGCTGGACTTCTTCCCGACCACGACGCCGCAGGGCTTCCCGGTCGGCGACCAGACGTGCATCCCGCTGCCCGACATCGAGCGCAACAACAACCCCGACATCTGAGCCGAGGGAGCGGGTGACCCGAATGGCAGGAGCGAGCCGCAAGGCGCCGGACTACCGGTCCTTCGACTACCTGGAGCCGGGCATCGACTACGAGGCGTTCGAGCTGCCCGACCAGCTCCGGCGGGTGGAGCCCTACCGGGTGCCGCTCTCGGACGAGGAGGAGGAGCGGGCGGAGCGGCTCGCCGACGAGCACCTGATGGTCTCCTTCCACGAGCACGCCGGAGTGTTCCCCGAGGACATCTTCCTCACCCCCGACTACGTCCGCGGGGGTCGGATGGCCACGGCGTTCGAGGGGCTCGCGGCGTCCCGGTGGGACGCGGTCTTCGACAACCTCCTGGACGGCGTGTGCCAGATCCACTCGAACAGCGGTTGGAAGTGGGACGACGTACTGCACGACCTCGGGATGCGGCTCTGCGACCGCCAGCACCAGGACTTCGACGACCCGGCGACGACCGTGGACGACATCCGGGGGGCCGCGGCCACCGACCGGGTGGCCTGGATCGCGTCGATCGAGGGCGCGGCGATGATCGAGAACGAGCTCGACCGCATCGACCTGCTGTACGGCTTCGGCGTCCGGGCGCTCGGCGTGACCTACAGCGAGGCGAACGCCCTCGGCTCCGGCCTCAAGGAGCCCGGGGACGGCGGTCTGACCGCCTTCGGCCGAAAGGCGGTCGAGCGGATGAACAGGGTGGGCCTGCTGATCGACTGCTCCCATGCGGGCGACCGGACCACCCTCGACACCGTGGAGGTCAGCGAGGCGCCGGTGGTGCTGACCCACATCGGCGCCCGCTCGCTCTGGGACTCCAACCGGCTGGCGCCGGACGAGGTGCTGGAGGCGATCGCCGCGAGCGGCGGCGTGATCGGCATCGAGGCGGCCCCCCACACCACCCTCGCGCCCGGGCACCGGCGCCACGACATCGAGTCGGTGATGGCCCACTTCGAGTACGTGAAGGACCTGGTGGGCATCGACCACGTGGCCTTCGGGGCCGACACGGTCTACGGCGACCACGTCGGCCTGCACCACGTCTACGCGGCCGGCCTCTCGATCGAGGACTCCAAGAAGTCGTCGAGCGGAGGGGGCGGGACGCCCGAAGTCGAAGAGGTCCCCTACGTGAAGGGGCTGGAGAACCCGACCGAGGTGAGCCACAACGTCGTGCGCTGGATGGTCCGCGAGGGCTATTCGGACGAGGAGATCGGGAAGGCCGTCGGCGGCAACGTCATGCGCGTGCTGGAGGAGGTATGGTGGTGAACGACACGACCGGTCTTCGGTTCGCGGCGGCGGCGCTCGCCCTCCTGGCCGCCTCGGCCCTCCCGGCCCCGGCCGCGGCCCAGCAGGAGATCTCCCTCGAGAGCCTGAACGAGGGCGTCTCCTTCGGGAGCATCGCCTACGCCCCCGAGGGCAGGGAGCTGCTCTTCACGTCGGACCGATCCGGCCAGCGGAAGATCTGGCTGATGGACGACGACGGCTCCGACGCCCGGGTGCTCCTCGACGACGAGGGCGCCGAGTCGGGGGCCGTCTGGTCGCCCTCGGGCGACCGGATCGCCTTCCGGCGCTCGGCCGACGGACGGTCGGACGTGTGGGTGGTCGGGCGGGACGGCGAGGGGTTGCGGCGGGTGACGAACGACTCGCTCCGGCCGGGCCACCTCCGCTGGAGCCCCGACGGGGCCTCGATCGCCTTCCTGGCCGTGCGCGGCGAGCACCAGGACCTGCACGTCGTCGACGTCGAGAGCGGCGAGGTGCGGCGGCTCACCGAGGGGGCGAACCCCTGGGACGAGTACCGCTTCGACCCGGCCTGGTCCCCCGACGGCGACCGGATCGCCTTCGTCAGCAACCAGGGGGACTACTGGCACCAGGACCTGTGGATGGTGGACGTGACCAGCGGCGAGGAGCGGAAGGTCTCCACCGACGTCGACGTGATGACCTCGCCGGTCTGGTCGCCCGACGGTGCCCACATCGCGTTCAACGCGGTGAAGAAGCACGAGTTCTGGTGGGGCGACCAGAGCGACGTCTACCTGGTGGACGCCGAGGAGCTGTCGGTCCGGAAGCTCGAGATGAACCAGTGGGTCAGCGACCGGAACGGCAGCATCGGCCTCGTCTGGGGCCCCGACGGCTCCGAGCTCTTCTTCCGCTACGAGTGGGAGGGCGACGCCAACCTGTGGCGCGTCCCGGTGGAGGGCGGCGTCGCCACCAAGGTGACCTACGAGGAGGGGAGCTTCGGCGACTTCACGGTGAGCCCCGACGGCGAGGCCGCGGTCTACGCCCGCGAGACGCCGACCCGGGACGACGAGCTCACGCGGGTCGACCTGGCGGGCGGCTCGCCGGTCGTCCTCACCGACTGGGCGCCCCGCTACACCGACGTCGAGGCGCCCGAGCGGATCGCCTTCCGGAGCGTCGACGGCACCTACATCCTCGGCTACCTCTACCTGCCGCCCGACTTCGACCCGTCGGGCTCCTATCCGTCGCTGGTGGAGGTCCACGGCGGCGGCAACAACGCCTACGGGAACAGCTTCCACACGCTCGAGCACGTCCTCGCCCACGAGGGGTTCGTGGTGCTGGCGATCGAGTACCGCGGCAGCGCCGGGCACGGCCGGGCGTTCCAGCGACTCTCGCTCGGCGACTGGGCCGCCTACCAGGGCTGGGACGGGGTCGCGGCGGCCCGGTGGCTGGAGTCGCGGCCCTGGAGCAACGGAAAGGTCGGCATCTACGGCGGAAGCTACGGGGGCATCATGAGCCTGGCCGCCGTGACGCGCACCGCCGAGCCCTTCGACGCGGTCGCCCCCTACTATGGGATCTACGACTGGGAGACCGCCTTCGAGCACGGCGACTACCTCATGCGCTTCTGGATCACCGAGGGCCACCTCGGCTTCGCGCCCGGCGAGAACCCGGAGCTCTACGAGCGCACCGGCAGCATCCACCACCTCGAGGAGGTCGACCGCGACCTGCCGTTCCTGGTGGCCCACGGCGAGGAGGACCGGCGCGCGCCCTTCCAGCAGTCGGTGCAGCTGGTCGAGGCGCTGGAGGCGCGCGGCAATCCCGTGGAGTTCCACGCCTATCCGGGCGAGGGCCACGGCTTCGGGCGGCCCGAGCACCGGCTGGACGCCTACGGCCGGCTGATCGACTTCTTCCGGGAGCACCTGACGGCCGCGGACGAGCGGTGAGGCCGGCGGCGACCGCCCGGTCCGGCGTCGTCGGGGGCCGCCCGCGCACCCGCCGCGGGCTCCGGATCGCCGCGGGGCTGGCGGCCCTGGCGCTGGCGGCCCCGTGGGCCGGGCCGGCGTCCGCCCAGGAGCGCCCCTTCCCGACGTCCGACCTCCAGACGCCGCGCGAGGTCTCCTTCCAGAGCTGGGACGGGTCGTACATCCAGGGCTTCCTCTACACCCCGCCCCAGGTCGAGGCCGGGATGCGCTGTCCGGCCCTGGTCCAGGTGCACGGGGGCGGCACGAACTCCTACACGCTGGGCCAGAACCTCACCGAGCAGCACCTGGCCGCGCAGGGCTTCGTGGTGCTGGCGATCAACTACCGGGGCGGCTCCGGCTTCGGCCGCCGCTTCCAGGACCTGGGCGTGGAGGACTGGCTGAACGGCCAGGCGAAGGATCCCGGCGCCGCGGCCGACTGGCTCCGATCGCTCGACGCCACCACCGGTACGGTCGGCGTCTACGGCGGCAGCTACGGCGGCAGCCAGGCGCTGGCGGCCGCGACCCGGACCCCGGAGAAGTTCGACGCGGTGGTCGCCACCCGCGGCGCCTACTCGAAGCTCACGACGTTCGGGCTCATCGACCGGCTCGGAAAGATCTTCACGAAGACGGGCCACGGCGGGCTGCCGGACGAGCGGCCCGAGATCTACGAGAAGAGCCACACGATCGGCCGGCTCGAGCGCCTCGCGGCCCCCGTGCTGCTGATGCACGGCGAGGAGGACCGCCGGGTGCCCTACCGCAGCCAGCAGCTCGCCGTCGAGCGCCTCGAGGCGCTGGGCAAGGAGTACGAGGCCGTGAGCTACCCCGGCGAGGGGCACGGCTTCAGCGACCCCGAGAACCGCATCGACCTGGCCCGGCGCCGGATCGCGTGGTTCCGCACCCATCTCGGCGACTGCCGATGACCCGTCCGCGTCCCCAGAGGAGGTTCCACCCGTGACATCCCCCGTCCGCACCCGACGCTCGACGACCGTGCTCGCCGCGGCGCTCGCCCTGCTCGCCGTGCCGGCGACGGCCGGCCTCTCCGCGCAGGAGCGGATGCCGCTGACGCTGGAGAACATCCACCGCAACAACACCGGCGTCTCCGGGGTGGCGGTCGCCCCCGACGGCGACGTGGCCGCCGTCACGGCCCGCGGTGCCCGGGGCGGCGGGATCTACCGGCTGGCGCTGGACGACCCCGGGGCCGAGCCCGCCTTCTGGCTCGAGGGCGGCTCGCCGACCTGGACGCCGTCGGGCGACCGCCTCGTCTTCGAGCGCGAGGACGCGCTGTGGGCGGTCGGCCGGGACGGCGGCGAGCCGACGCGGCTGACGCCCGCCATGGAGGGGCTCCGGGACCCGGCGGTGAGTCCCGACGGCGGCACCGTCGCCTTCTACTCGACCGCGAGCGGGCACCAGGACATCTGGGTGGCGTCCACCGACGGGTCGGGCGAGCCCAGGCAGCTCACCGAGGAGGCGATGCCGGCGGACGACGGCCGGTTCGAGCCCTCCTGGTCTCCCGACGGCACCTCGATCGCCTACGTGTCGAACGCGGCCGACTACTGGGACGACGACGTCTACCGGGTCGACGTCTCGAGCGGCGACGTGCAGCGGCTGACCTGGTCGCTCATGGCGTCCTCCACCCCGCGCTGGTCGCCCTCGGGCGACCGCATCGCGATGTTCGGCACCGCCAAGCACGGCTACTGGTACCAGGATCTGGCCGACATCTACCTGATCGACCCCGACGAGCCCCGCTCCGAGCGGGTCCTCGACATGCAGGTCTGGGCCAGCGACCAGGCGATGCGCAACGAGCCGATCTGGTCGGGCGCCGGCGACCGGATCTACTTTCCCTACCTCGAGCGGGGCGAGATGAACCTGTGGGCGGTGCCCGACTCCGGCGGGGTGGCCACGCGCGTGACCAACGTCGGCGGCTCGATGCGGTCGTTCGACGCCACCGGCTCGGCCGACGCGTTCTACTTCGTGCGGAGCGCGCCCGAGCACGGGCGCGAGCTGTACCGGATCCGGGCGTCGGGCGGACCGGCCGAGCGGCTCACCCGCATGTCGCCCGTGTGGGAGGTCACGCGGACGCCGACCGAGATCTCCTACCAGAGCTGGGACGGATCGTACATCCAGGGCTTCCTCTACACGCCGCCGCAGGTCGAGAAGGGGGCGGTCTGCCCCTCGCTGGTGCAGGTGCACGGGGGCGGCACCAACTCCTACGGCCTGGGCCAGAACCTCACCGAACAGTACCTGGCCTCCGAAGGTTTCGTGGTGCTGGCGATCAACTACCGGGGCGGCTCCGGCTTCGGCCGAGCCTTCCAGGACCTGGGCGTGGAGGACTGGCTGAACGGCCAGGCGAAGGACCCGGCCCCGGCCGCCGACTGGCTCCGCGCGCGGGACTACACGACCGACCGGGTGGGCATCTACGGCGGCAGCTACGGAGGGATGCAGTCGATGGCCGCCATCACGCGCACGCCCGACGCCTTCGACGCGGCCGTGCCGATGCGGGGGGTCTACTCGGAGACGTTGACCTTCGAGGACCAGGACCGGCTCGGCAAGATCTTCACGGCCACGGGACACGGCGGACTGCCCGAGGAGCGCCCGGAGATCTACGAGAAGACCGAGACCCTGGACCGCTTCGACCGGATCCAGGCTCCCGTGCTGGTCATGCACGGCGAGGAGGACGTGCGGGCGGCCTTCAGCAACTACACGCTCGCGGTCGAGAAGCTGGAGGAGCTGGGCAAGGAGTACGAGGCGGTGAGCTATCCGGGCGAGGGACACGGCTTCAGCGACCCCGCGAACCGGATCGACATGTATCGCCGGCTCACCGACTGGTTCCGCACCCACCTGGGCGGGTGCAGCTGACCGCGGCGACGCTCGCCGCCGCGCTCGGCGCCCTCCTGGCGCTCGCGCCCGCCTCCCTCGGCGGCCAGGAGGCGCCCCCCGAGCCCCGCGTGGTCGACGTGCGCTTCGAGGCGCGGATCGGCGCCGCCGGAGCCGACGGCCGCAGCGCGAGCCGCGTGCGGCTCCTCTACCGGCTCCTCCCGGCGCCCGGGACCGACACCGTGCCGCTCCGGGGCCTCGCCTTCTTCGGCAACCGCCCCGAGGCGCTCGAGGCGTCGCTCGCCGGGCGCTCGACGGCGCCCGTGGGGCTCGGGAGCCCCCGGGACGGCCTGCTGCGTGCGACCCTCCCGCTCCCGCCGGACGCCGCCGCCGGCGACACGATCGACCTCACCCTCGCCTACCGGATCGACCGGGCCATCCCCGAAGACGCTCGCGAGTTCGACCTCGTGCTCCCGGTCCTGTACGTCGACTGGCGGCCGCTCGGCGCCCCCGAGGACATGTTCGTCGCCTCGGTGACGATCCCGTCCGACTACAGCGTGGTGGAGACCTTTCCCACGGTCCCCAAGGAGGTCACGACGGCAGGGGGAGAGCGCACGTACGACTTCCGGGTGCAGGTCGTCCCGTCCATGGTCCGCTTCCGTGGCCACGTGGGGGAGCCGCCGCTGCTGACCTTCGCCCGCAAGGTGGACCTGGGCGTGGTGCTCGTCCTGATGGCGGCGGGCGGGTTCGGCTGGTGGGGCCTCACGCGGGAGTCAGCCTGATGGAGGAGGGCTGGCGCGGCTTCATCTTCTGGGGCGTGTTCCTGTTCTCGGCCCTCATCGTCGTGGCCTACCTCGTCTGGATGTGGCTCGAGGAACGAGGCTGAGGGGCCGACGTGCTGCACTGGATCTTCGTCGCCTACTTCGCCCTGGTGTTCGGGATCGGGTTCTACGCCCTCCGGGCGACCACCGACGAGTCGGACTACTGGATCGCCGGCGGCAAGCTGGGATGGGCGGTGGGCGGCGCGACGATGGCGGCCACCCACACCAGCGCCGGCACCTTCATCGGCACGATCGGCGTCATCCACTCCGTCGGGTGGTCCTTCGGCTGGCTCGTCCTCTCGATCCCGCTGGCCTACTGGTTCACGGCCGCCGCGCTGGCGCCCCGCTTCACGAAGGTGCGGGAGCTCACGCTGCCGGCCTTCATGGAGCGTCGCTACTACAGCAAGGCGGCCCGGGCGGTGGCGGCGGTCATCGTCCTCGTCGCGACCGTGGTCTTCATCCAGGCCCAGATCGTGGCGGGCGGTCTGGTCGCGAACATCGTCTTCGGCATTTCGACCGAGCACGGGATGATCCTGTTCACCGTGGTGCTGCTGGCCTATACCGTGGTCGGCGGGATGATCGCGGTGGCCTACACCGACTTCCTCCAGCTCGGGATCATGGTGCTCGGCACGGCGGTCTCCCTGCCGCTGGCGCTCCGCCACCTCGACGGCTTCACCAGCATGCTGAACCTCGCCCAGACGGTGAACCCCCTCACCTTCACCTGGGAGGGGCTCCCCGGCACCCTCCTGTTCACGATGGGGATCGCCTTCATGCTGGGGTCGGTCGCGACCCCCGAGAAGGTGATCCGGCTCTACGCGATGAAGGACATGAAGACGATCCGGCGGGGCATCCTCCTCACGATCGTCGTCGTCACCGTGGTGAACCTCATGGTGATGCTGCTCGCGCTCGGCAGCATGGTGTTCTTCCCCCAGCTCCCGACCGGCGACCTCGCGATGCCGGTCATCGCGCGCGCGGTGTTGCCGAGCTTCATCGGCGGCCTGATGCTCGCGGCGATCACCTCCGCCATGATGTCCACCGTCGACTCGCTCCTGATCGTGGCCGGCTCCGCGCTCTCGGAGGACATCTACCAGACGCTCTTCGAGCCCGAGGCCTCCCACCGCCGCCGGCTGATCGTCGCCCGCATCGGAATCGTCGTGGTCGGCACGATCCCGCTGCTCCTGATCCTGAGCGGGGTGGGCGAGGGCGAGCTCGTGCAGTTCATCGTGCTGCTCTTCTCGGCCCTCATGGCGGCCAGCTTCTTCGTCCCCGTGGTCGGGGGAATCCTGTGGCGGCGGGGCACCCGGGAGGGTGCGATCGCGGCGATGATCGGCGGCGTGACGGCCACCGCGCTCTGGAAGCTCTTCGGCGATCCGACGATCGACCCGGTGGTCGCCGGGTTCCTGACGTCGGCCGTCCTCTACGGGGCGGTCAGCCTCGCCACGTCGCCCCCGCCCGACAGCGCGCTCGATCCCTACTTCGGCGCCGACGCCGAGGTGCCGGGCGAAGTGCCCCTGTGACGCCCGTCGAGCCGGCCTCGCTCCTCCGGGAGCTGATCCGCTTCGACACCACGAACCCGCCCGGGGCGGAGCGTGCATGCGTGGACCACCTGGACGGCCTCCTGACCGACGCGGGGCTCCGCACAGAGCGGGTCGCGAAGGACCCGGAGCGTCCGATCCTGCTGACCCGTTTCGAGGGGCGCGGGGAGGCGCCCCCGCTGCTGCTCTACGGCCACGTCGACGTGGTCGCGGCCGACGGGGAGGGCTGGACCCATCCCCCCTTCGCGGGCACGATCGCCGACGGGATGGTGTGGGGCCGCGGAGCACTGGACATGAAGGGCGGGGTGGCGATGATGGTCGCGGCCCTGCTCCGTGCGCGGGCGGCGGGGCTGGAGCCCGCCGGCGACGTGATCCTGGCCGTCCTGCCCGACGAGGAAGCGGGCGGCGCCCACGGCGCGGTGCACCTGGTCGAGGAGCACGCCGACCGGCTGGCGGGCGTGCGCTGGGCGATCGGCGAGTTCGGCGGCTTCCCGCTCCATCTCGCCGGACAGACCTTCTACCCGATCCAGGTGGCCGAGAAAGGGGTGTGCTGGCTGGAGGCGACGGTCCGGGGGCCGGGCGGCCACGGTGCCTTCCCCCGCTCCGGCGGGGCGAGGGCCCGACTCGCCCGCCGCCTGCGGGCGC
>CAZEUW010000003.1:0-30248 GCA_964515425.1 uncultured Gemmatimonadota bacterium
CTTCATCACCGGGAACGCCTTCGGCGGGCTGATCCACCTCCTGCTGGTGATCGCCTTGATCGTCTTCGTATACCGGTTGGTGACGGGGCGTAACGTGACCTGAACGAGACCGGCCTGCGGGCGGGCGACCTCCGCCTGCAGAGCCGCTTCGACGACGGCTCGTCGACAAATACCATCCGAAGGAATCATCCACGGCAAACGAAGAAAGTAGTACCCAGAAGGGCCTCATCGGCGTGATCCTGCTCCTCGTCGTGGTGCTCGTGGTCGGCTTCGTGATGTGGCAGCGCGACCAGGAGTCCAAGGACCTGAACATCGAGATCGGCGCGGGGGACGCGGAGACGTTCGTCGAGCCCGGCCCGGCGCTCGCCCGTAGCCTGCCCGAGGGCATCGGGCTGTCGGTGGCCTGACCGAGGCGGCAGTCCACTCCTGCTCGGCGGGCAGACTGCACGTGGAGGAGGCGACGCGTGGCTCGCGACGAGAAGGCCGTCCCGGCAGGCGTACACGTCCTCACCGCGATCCACGGGCTCGGCAGCCTCGTCTGTACGGTGCTCTCGGCCGGCAGCGCGGTCTCCACGGGATTCCGGGACGGCCTGGCGCGGACCGGTGGGAGCCGCCTCATGGTGGACCTCTTCGGCGACTGGACCTGGCTCTTCCTGCTGTTCGTCGCCGTCGTCCTGGGGATCCTGGCCTACGCTTCGTGGAACCGTCGTCGCTTCACCTGGCCCCTGACCCTCGCCGTCTACTCCGTGGGCGTCCTCGGCAGCCTGTGGCAGGTCTCCCTCGGCATCGACGAAGCCTGGCTCAGCGCCGTGATCAACGCCGGCGTCGTCGCCTACGCGGCGACCCCGGGTGTGCGAGGCGCGTACGGGTGGAGCGACGCGGGGTGGTGAGCTTCACCCTACGCCTCGATCTAGCGCGAAGGCGGTGCGGACGTATCCCCTTCCACGAGCCTCTCCATGAACTCCTGCCGCTCGGTGATCATCTCCATCCGGTCGTCCATCGCCTCCACCCGACGCTGGAGTTCGTGGAGGGCCGACGTCAGGTGCTACAGGTCCTCGGGCTCTCCCTCGAGCTCCTTCCGGTGCGCCATCCAGGTGTCGAGAGCATCCGGGAGGCGGCGTGCGATCGGAGCCAGGATGGAGAAGCCCCCGACGATCAGGAGCACGAGCAGGATGAAGACCATCAGATCCGTGTCCACGACGTCGTCCTTGCCGGGGTGATTGACGAGGGAAGGGGCTCGAAAGGCCCTACGATAGAGGTGTGCAGCGGGATTCGTCGGCCCGACCCGGCACCCACGTCACTCGTCGCCGGCGACGCGATCAGCGTCCCGTTCGGAGCTCCCGGGCCATGACGTAGCGGAGGCTGTTGAACGAGATGATCCCGCTCAGCCCGCCGGGCCCCTCGACGCGGATGAAGCCGGTCTGCTCCGGCACCAGCCGGTCACCCTTCAGCATGTAGCTGGAGCCGTCGTTCGCCTGCAGCTCGAACGTGCGCGAGCCGCCGCGCGTCAGGTTGGTGATGTAGATCAGCTGGTGCATCTGGAACACGGCCACGACGTCGCCGTCCCGCTCCAGCGTCACCATCCGATGCTGCTGATAGGTGAGGGCGTCGGCGGCGATCCGCAGGGCGGGCGAGTTCTGCACACGGACCTCGAACGTGTCGACGGCGGCCTCGGGAGCTGCCTGCGCGCCGAGGGCGGCGGGGAGCAGGGCGAGGGCGAGGACCGCGGTGCCAGCCAGTGTTTCGCGTCCCATCTTCTTGCGGCGCATCGGTTCCTCCGTTCCTTCCTCGGGGGTCGATTCCGCTCCCCATACCCCTCTCCAGTGCCACGCTTCCCCTGTCATGCACACAGCAGAACTCGGACGAACCCTCGCTGTTGACCGCGACGCTGCGGCCCGCCTCAGAGGTGTCAACGTGACAGGTCTCGCGAGACGGTAGTCCTTGGATGCGTTTGTTCACGGCCGCATCATGCCGTGCCTGCAGGGTAGTCGAACGCGGCCGGCCGGCACTGCACGCTAAGCATGGGACACGCTCATGCACGCGAACAGCCGAAGGCGAGTGCGCGTCGTCAACCGGAGCACGAGCGAGGGCCATGGTGACGTCCAGGAGATGTCTCCGGGTGAAAGGCTCGCCATAATGTGGCAGCTGACCCGCGATGCCTGGGCCTTCAAGGACGGGCGATTCAGTCCTGAATCCAGGCTACACACACATGTCGTCCGCCTCACCCCCCGGTGAGCGCCCGCAGCC
The DNA here is from genome assembly GCA_964515425.1 of uncultured Gemmatimonadota bacterium. Classification (GTDB taxonomy): domain Bacteria; phylum Gemmatimonadota; class Gemmatimonadetes; order Palauibacterales; family Palauibacteraceae; genus CAYVFM01. Next base: position 2,248 of record CAZEUW010000003.1, read on the forward strand.
GCTCCAGCGATCGCTCGTGCCCGGGACGCAGCCCGAGCGTCCTGCGGTAGGCCGCCACCGCGTCGTCCGTCCGCCCGAGGGCTTCGTAGAGCGGGCCGAGCGTCCGGGGGATGCTGGCGGCGCGGGGGTGGAACTCCTCGTTCAGCTCCAGCATGGCGGCCGCCTCGGCGACCAGCCCGTCCTCCTCGAGCTGCCTCGCCAGCTCGTTCATCTCCCACACGCCGAAGTCGTAGATGCCCTCGTCCATGGCGTGCTCGCGCAGCTCCCGGTAGCGGGCGACGGCGGCTTCGACGCCGCTCGTGTCGATCACCGCCCGCAGCTCGGTCCGCAGCAGGTGCGGCTTGCGGATGCCGCGGTGGCAGGTCTTGCACTCCACGCGCAGCCCCGCCGAGTCCCGTTCGGGCAGCCCGGGCAGGACCTCGTCGTTGAGACGGTTCACCATCCGGAGCATGTACCTGGCCCGCCGCTTGGTGAGCTTGTCGTCCAGATGGAACCGCGCGCCCTGGAACGACCCGCCCTCGCCCATCACGTGGCACCCCCCGCACCGGAGTCCCGTGGCGAAGCTGAAGCTGCGCATGAGCTGGATCAGGCTGTCGCGGGGGACGTCCTCGGGGAGCACCTCGAGGTTCCGGAACTCGGTGGGGATCTGGGCGGCGGTGGGGCCCGCGGCGATCGCGGATCCGGCGCAGGCGATGGCGAGCACGACGGCGGCGGGGAAGCGGCGCATGCGTCTCTCCTGTCGACCTCCTCGACGGAGGTCACCGGCCGGGAGTGCGCTCAGCATGGTCCTTTCCCGCCCCGCGGACAAGGTTGACGACGGCGCGCGCGGAGGAGATCGTCACGGCCCGACGGCTGACCGACGAGGTCGCGTGCAGCCGGTGATCTGCATCTCAGGTACGTTCCACAGGGCGACACCATGACCCGAGTCCTCGTCACCGGCGGATCCGGCTTCGTCGGCAGCCACACGGTCCTGCGGCTCCTCGAGACGGGCTACGAGGTGCGCGCGACCCTTCGGGACATGCAGCGCGAGGACGACGTCCGCTCGCTCCTCGCGGGCCACGGCGTCGAGCCCGACGCGCCCCTCTCCTTCGCTCCGGCGGACCTGGAGGAGGACGAGGGCTGGGAGGACGCGGTCGCGGGCTGCGCGTACGTGCTGCACATCGCCTCGCCGTTTCCGTCCACGGTGCCCGAGGACGAGGACGAGCTGATCGTTCCGGCCCGCGACGGCGCGCTCCGCGTGCTCCGGGCGGCGCGCGACGGGGGCGTCGAGCGCATCGTGATGACGTCCTCGTTCGCCGCGGTGGGCTACGGTCACGAGCCGCGGGACGAGCCCTTCGACGAGACGAGCTGGACGGATCTCGAAGGGCGAGACGTCACCCCCTACGTGAAGTCGAAGACGCTCGCCGAGCGGGCCGCCTGGGCGTTCGTCGAGGAGGAGGGGGACGGCCTGGAGCTCGCCGTGGTGAACCCGGTCGGCGTCTTCGGCCCCGTCCTGGGGCCGGACTACTCGACGTCGATCGTCCTCATCCGGCGTCTGATGGACGGTGACCTCCCGGGGTGTCCCCGCCTCTCCTACGGCGTCGTCGACGTGCGCGACGTGGCGGAGCTGCACCTGCGCGCCATGACGGATCCCGCGGCGAAGGGCGAGCGCTTCCTCGCCGTGTCGGGCGATTTCATGTCGATCCGTGACATGGCGACTACGCTGAAGGAGCGTCTGGGGGCGGCGGCCCGCCGGGCCCCGACCCGTGAGCTCCCCAACTGGGTCGTCCGCCTCGTCTCCCTGTTCGATCCGGAGGTGCGTCAGGTCGTCCCGGAGCTCGGACGGCACAAGCAGGCCACCAGCGAGAAGGCGCGCACGGTGCTCGGATGGTCTCCCCGTCCGGCGGAAGACGCTATCGTTGCCACCGCGGAGAGCCTGGTGCGCCTCGGTCTCCTCGAGTCGGAAGCGTGAGCCACGAGTTCGACGCCGGTGGCGGGTGGCCGTGGCCGCAGACGAGGTTCGCGAACGGGGTGAAGAGCGGGGAGGGCAGGTCGTCGGGGCGGAACCAGCCGATCTCGGTGACTTCCTCGTTCGTCTCGACGTCCACGGGTCGTCGCCGGCGCGCCCGTCCTGCCATCCACACCGTGAGGAAGTGTCGCCCGTCGTCGAACAGGTCGTTCGTGACCGCCAGGAATTCCGGATCCTCCAGCGTCAGGCCCACCTCCTCGAGGGCCTCCCGCTTCGCGCAGGCCGCGAAGCTCTCGCCGGGCTCGAGGTAGCCGCCGGGAGTCGACCAGGTGCCCCGTCCGAAAGGCTGTGCCCGGCGCATGAGCAGGACCTCGCCTTCGCTCACCAGGATGGCGCCCACCCCGACGGATATTCGGGTATCGGCGACGTCGCGCCACCGCCGTGATCTCACCACGACCCCGCGTGCGACACCGCGTCGAAGTCCACGAGCGCCCGTGCCGGATCGCGCTCGAGGCAGCGGTCGATCACGAAGACGGGGTCCCGCTCGCTGGCAACTTGCGGTGCGGTCGACGCCATGAGGGCCTCGCCGGTTCGGTCGGGGGCAGGGTTCGGATCCCCGGCGACGGGGACGGCGGCTCATCCACAGTAGCTTCACCGGCGGGCGTCGGCGAGTCGAGTGGTGCCCCCCTCTCGCCCGCCCGTGGACAGCTTGCGCCGTGTCGTCAGAACGGCGATGATAGTAGCTGCTGTGCCGTCCAGCCGGGACCTTCCGGCCTCCCGCACGACGCAGGCTCTCCATGGAGACGCTCTCTCGGTTCCACAGCCGTTCCCGACAGCTTCGCCGCGCCGTCGCGCTGCCGGCCGTTCTGCTGGTCGGCCTGGCACCATTCGCTCCCTCGGGGCTCGAAGCCCAGGCCGACACCGACGCGGCCGCCCCGGCCGGCCAGACCGCGGTCCTCGAAGGCACCGTCCTGTCGTCCGGCACCCGCCCGGAGGCCGCCGAAGGGGCGCCCCTTCCCGGTGCCGAGGTCTGGATCCTCGGCACCGCCGTCGGCACGCTCACCGACGACGAGGGCCGCTTCCGGCTGACCGGCCTTCCGGCGGGCCGCTACCGGCTGCTGGTCGGCGCCCGCGATCACCGGGAGGCCCTCACCTCGGTCGCGGTCGCGGCCGGCGAGACGGGCACCGTGCGCGTCAGCCTCGAGACGCACGACGCCGAGCTCGAGCGCCGGGCCGACGCGCTGGTCGTCGAGCGCTCGAGCGGGCGCCGGAGCCGTGCCGCGTTCCGGGGCTTCCGCGAGCGGATGCAGGGCGGAATGGGGCAGTACGTGACGCAGGAGGAGATCGACGCCGCCGAGACCTCGGCCCTGAGCGAGGTGATCCGGCGGTACACGAACGCGGACGTGCAGCCCTGCAGCAAGGGGGGCGGGGGCGCGGGCGGCTCCTGCTACTGGGTGGTCACGGGCACGGAGATGCGGCTCGGCGGGGTGGGCGGCGTGTCCGCCTCGGCGCCCGGCGATCCCGGCGGGCTGGTCGGGTCGCTGCGGGCGGGGGGCCAGCCGGGGGGCTCGGCGGGCAAAGTCTGCGTGGCGGACGTCTTCCTGGACGGCACGCCCATGAACCAGGAGATGCAGCCCAACGGCATCGACGCCGTCGGGGCGTCCCAGCTCGCGGGGATCGAGATCTACCGTCGGGGTGCGCTCGCGCCGCCCCAGTTCCGGACGGTGGGGGGCTGCGGGGTCGTGCTCCTCTGGACCCGGCGGGCCGGCGGGGGCGGTTCCGGCTGATCCCGGCGAGGCACGCGATGTCCGGACGATCCCTGCTGCCCTGCCTGCTCGTCCCCCTGGCGCTCGCCCTCGACGGCGGGCCGGCGAGCGCCCAGGAGGTCCGCGGCCAGGTCGTGGAGCGGGGGAGCGGGTCGCCCCTCGGCGGCGCGCTCGTCACCCTCCTCTCGGAGGACGGGGAGGAGGCCGGACGCACCCTCACCGGGCCGGACGGCGCCTACCGGATCGAGGCGCCGACCGGGAGCTACCGCCTCCGCGTGGAGCGGATCGGCTTCGCGACCTGGACGTCGGAGGCCTTCCGGCTCGAGCCCGACGAGGTCCTCACCCGCGCGGTGGAGGTGCCCACACGGGCGGTCCCCCTCACTTCCCTGGCCGTGGAGGCGAAAGGCCGGTGCCGGACGCGGCCCGAGGCGGGGGAGGCGGCCGCCCGCCTCTGGGAGGAGGCGCGGAAGGCGCTGCGCGCCACCGAGGTGACCCGGGAGGAGCGGGAGGCGGGCTTCCGCGTGCGACGCTACGAGAGGGTCCTCACCTCGGGGCTCGACACCGTGGAGGAGCGCTCCACCGTGGCCGCCGGCGTCACGGGCACCCCTTTCGAGGCCGTGCCGCTGGAGACTCTCGAGGAGGGCTGGTTCGTCCACCGTGAGCGGGAGGGCGGCTACCGCTTCTACGCCCCCGACGCCTCCGCGCTGCTCTCGGACGCTTTCGCCGACGGTCACTGCTTCCGCGTCCGGGAAGAGGACGCAGACGCCGGCCTCGTCGGGCTGGCCTTCGAGCCGTCGGGGCGCTCGGAAGGGCTGCTGGGGGGCACGCTCTGGCTCGACCGCGAGACCTCGCGGCTCTCCCACCTCGAATTCGGCTACCCGAACCTCGACCTCGGCGAGCACGTGGACACGGACGGCCTCGGCGGTCGTGTCGACTTCGAGCAGCTCGAGGACGGGATCTGGATCGTCCGGCGCTGGCGGATCCGTATGCCCCGGCTGGAGCGGGGCTGGGTCGAGACCCTGACGAAGCGGGAGCTGGCCACGACGCTCCTGGGATACGAGGAGGAGGGTGGGGAGGTGCTCGCCGCGGACGCGGACCCGACGCCGACCCGGATCCGGCGGCGCCCCCCGCGGATCGTCACGGGGACCGTCCACGACAGCGTGGCGGGACAGCCGCTCGTCGGCGCCCGGGTCTCCGTGGACGACGCGTCGCTGGCGACCCGGACCGACGCGGAGGGCGCCTTCCGCATCGACGCGCGGGACGCGGCGTTCGACGAGCTCCTCCTCCGCGTCGAGCACCCACGGCTCGACCTGCTGGGAGTCACGATCGAGCGGCGGGTGGTGGTCCGGCCCGGCCAGCTCGCCCGCCTGTCCCTCGGCACGCCCGGCGTGGCCACGCTGCTCCGGGCCCGGTGTCCGGACGGCGGGCGCGAGCCCGGGACCGGGACGGTGATCGGGCTCGTGGGACGGGCCGGCACGGACGAGCCCGCCGACGACGTGACGGTCGTCCTCTCCTGGGAAGGTGCCGAGGAGCCTGTGGAGGTCCGCACCGAGCTCGGGGGCTTCTACCGGGCGTGCGGCCTCCCGGGCGGCGAAGAGGTCGCCGTCCGGGCCGGTGGCGCCGCCGGGCACGCCGCGGACGCCGTCCGGGTGCGGGTGCCGGCCGACGGCCTCGTGAAGGTCGACCTGGAGGTGGGAGGGCCCTGAGCAGCCGCCGGACCTCCTACGGAGCCGAGCCGGCCCCGCCCCCCGGCGCCGGCAGCAGCGGATAGAACTGCGTGAAGACGTCGTCGGTCGCGGCGTGCTCGGCGTGGCAGCTGTAGCAGGACGCCTCCGACGGCACGACTTCGGAGCGGTCGTCCGACGGGTCCGCGTCGAAGCCGAAGAAGCCCCAGCCCGTCTCGAAGCGGTCCGAGTCCTTCACGTGCAGCTCGAGCGCCACGAGCTCCCCCTGGTAGAAGCCGCGCTCCCGCGGCGGCGCGCTCGTGCCCACGTCGTAGATGGCCAGCGCGAGCATGGTCTCCTCCGGGAAGGCGCCCTCCTCGCGGTAGCGCTCCAGCGCCCAGCCGGGCATCAGCACGTTGTGGAACATCCCCGGCGGATCGTCCGGGCCGCGCTCGGCCGACGGGTTCCCCTCGCTGTAGTTGAGCCCCATCGATGTCCCGACCAGCACCCACTCCTCCCAGCGGTCGGGGCGGAGGAGGGCGCCGTCCTCGGCGTAGGCGGGGCGGGCGGCAGCCTCGGCGGGGGCGGCGTCGGTCCCGAGGGCGGGGGCGAGGAACACCGCGCCCGCGAGGAGGCAGGCGACGGCGCCGAGGACGAGCTTGACGACGGAGGGGATCGAGTCGGGCATGGACCGTGGCCTCTTGCAGCCGGGAGTTTGTCATAGTACAATACGGCGGATGACCGGCATATTGTATTATACAATGCGGCCGCTCCCCGTCAATCCTGCGTCGCGGAGCTGATTGTACTATGACAAAGTGGACCCCCGTCATCGCCGATCGCTCCGGCCCCCGGTACGCGGCCATCGTCCGCTCGCTCGAGGAGGCGGTCGCCGAGGGCGAGCTGGCGCCGGGCGACCGGCTCCCGCCCCAGCGCGAGCTGGCGGACGCCCTCGACCTGGCGCTGGGCACGGTGACCCGGGCCTACGCGGAGGCCCGCGAGCGGGGGCTGGTGGAGGCCACGGTGGGGCGCGGCACGTTCGTGCGACCGGGCGCCGTCCAGGCCCGGGGCGCGCTCGGGGCCCGCGTCGACCCCGACCTGGTCGACCTCAGCCTGCTCGTCGCCCCGGTGCTCGAGGAGGAGCGCTGGCCCGAGCGGCTGCGCGGGGCCGCCGACCGCCTCGCCGCCCGTCCCGACCTGCCCGAGCTGCTCGACTACCAGCGCCACGAGGGGACGGTCCGGCACCGGCGGTCGGCCGCCCGCTGGATCGAGCGCACCGGCCTGACGACAGCGCCCTCCGACGTGCTCCTCGCCGGCAGCGCCCAGCACGCCGCGGTGGCCGCGCTCTCGGTGCTGACGCGCCCCGGCGACGCGGTGCTGGCCGAGGAGCTCACCAACCCGGGGCTCCGCGATGCCGCCTCGTGGCTGCACCTGAGGCTCCACGGCCTCCCCGGTGACGAGCAGGGCCTGCTGCCCGAGGCCTTCGAGGATGCCTGCCGGTCGGGGGTGGGCCGGGTGCTCTACACGATGCCCACCTACCAGAACCCGACCACGAGGACGATGAGCGAGGCGCGGCGCCGCGCGATCGCCCGGGTGGCGGCCGACCACGGCGTCGCGGTCGTCGAGGACGGCGTCCACGCGCTGCTGCACGCCGGGGCGCCGGCGCCGCTGAGCGCCCACCTCCCGGACCACGGCTACTTCCTGACGAGCCACTCGAAGACGCTCTCCCCCTCGGTCCGGGTCGGCTACCTGCGGGCGCCGGCCGGGGCGCACGAGGAGCTGCGTCAGGCGATCCGTGCGACCCTGTGGATGGCCTCGCCGCTCCTGGCGGAGTGGGCGAGCGGGTGGATCGAGGACGGCACCGCCGACGAGGTGCTCGAGGGGAAACGCGAGGAGGCTCGCGCCCGCCAGTCGCTGGCGCGCGTCGCGCTGCCCGAGGAGCGAATCGAGGCGGGTGACGCCTCCCACCACCTCTGGCTGCACCTGCCCGACGGGTGGGAGGCCGAGGCCTTCGTGGCGGCGGCCCGGGCCCGCGGCGTGGCCGTCACCTCGCCCCGCGCGTTCCTGGCCGGGCAGGTCTCGGCGCCGCGAGCGGTGAGGATCTGCCTCGGGGCCGCTCGGGACCGGGAGGCGCTGCGGCGGGGGCTGGACGAGCTCGGGGCGCTGCTGGCGGGGACCTAGGGAGCGGCCGCCTTTTCACTGTCGCCCTGAACACGCGCTCGCACTCCCCAGGACGTTCAGTACCGGGGGACGGTCGCCTCCGTTTCCAGCAGTCGGCGTTCCGCTTCCTCGGGCTCGAGCGACCAGTTGCCGGTGAACACGTCTTCGGCGCGAAGAGTGTCCCGCCGCTGGATGAACTCGGCGATGACCTCCGACACGAGCCGGTCTCCCGCGTACAAGACGGGGAGGTCGGCCAGCATCTTGAATCCACCACCGCCCGCCTGACGGTAGCTGTTCACCGCCATCAGCAGCGTGTCGTCCTCGCCGACCGGGTCGCCCCGATATCGGAGGCCCCCGACGCGCTCGCCCTCCGGCTCTCGGAGATCGACGCGGTACCGGAGGCCGCTCACCACGTCATAGTTGAAGGCCAGGACCGAATCGCTCACCAGGTCGTCGGAGGGAAAGCGGTTGTAATACCTGGCCGACCACTCCAGATAGGACCTCAGGTCGGCACCGGTGATCTCTACGGACTTGAGCCGATTGGGATACCGGTACAGTGCCAGGACGTCGCGTCGCGTGATGCTCCCCGGTCCGAAAGAGACCGAGGGATCGAAGATGGCGGTGCTGGCGAGCTGCGCACCGGTCGCTTCGCGCATGGCCTCTGTGATCAGGTCGGCGATCGGCGTGTCCCGCACGCGCGCCTCGGTCCCGGACCACTGGTCCGGCGTATAGGCGAGCTCCTCGTCCAGCCAGGCTCGGGTGGCTTCGTGCGGCGGCTGCACGACGGCCCGGACCTCGGGATCAGGGGGAACGCCGGCGGCCTCGAGCAGGGTGCCGCTCTTGGCGACAACGGTCCACCCGTCGGCCTCCCGCTCGAGCGTGACGTGGATGGCCGCTAGTGTCTCTCCCGAGTGGCCGGCGTGGGTCACCAGGGTTCCGTTTATCTCCCGAGGTGACACCGGTCCCGCGGTATGTCCGGCGAAGACGACGTCGATGCCCGCCACCTTTCGAACGAGCTCCCCTACGGCAGCCTCCTGAATCACACCGGTTTCGTCCTCCCCGTACGTGGAGCCGGGCTCGATGCCGGAATGTGCCGCGACCACGACGAGGTCGGGGTCCTGCTCCGACATCTCCGACAGCCAGTGCCGCGCGGACGTGATCATGTCGCGAAAGTCGTACACGCCCTCGACGTGATCGCGGTCCCAGACGGCCACCCCGGGCGTCGTGAGACCCAGTATGCCGATGCGGACGCCGTCGCGCTCGACCATGGCATACGGCGGGAAGACGAGCGAATCGGTCCCGGCGTGATAGGTGTTGGCCGACAGGAACGGAAACTCTCCTCCCGAGAGCGCCTGCTCCAGGAACGGCAGCCCGTGGTTGTATTCGTGGTTCCCCATCGCGGCGGCGTCGTATTCGAGCTCGTTCATGGCCGCGATGACGGGATGCACCGAGTCGATTCCCGTCGCCGCCACATAGTCGGTGAGCTCGCTGCCCTGGAGAAAGTCACCGCTGTCGATCAGCACGACGCGAGAGTCGACCTCCCGGACGCTGTCGACGAGCGTGGCGAGCTGCACCAGACTGCTGTCGGTCGAGCGGGCCTCAGAGTACATCCAGGGTAGCAAATGACCGTGCACGTCGGTGGTGCCGAGGAGTGTGACCTCGGCCCGCTCCCCGCCGGACTGAGACTGACAGGCGAGTGCGGGGAGCCCGACGAACGCCGCGAGCAGCAACAGCAGTCGCCGGCCATACGGAAACCAGTTCCTTCCGAGCGCCTCCTGGTCGATCTCTCGTGTGCTCACTCTCCCGTTCCTCCCGACTCGAGCAACTGCCTGCGAACCCGCCGGTCGAGGCCGGGTGCATGCGACACTTTGACCGCACCGCGGCGCCTCGACATCGTCTGGATCGGTCCCATCGTAGCATGAGGAAGGCTCCCGGGCACGTCTCCGGTTACTGCCACCGATGACCTCTCTCCCTCGTGGCCACAACTCGTCTCCTCTACGTTGTAACCATATGTGTAAGATTGATCTTACGTAGGCTCTCCTACCGTTGCGGGCTTCGCAGCGCCCCCCTAGCATGTCTGCGTCGGAATTCCGAGGAACGTCCGGGCCGGCCGCTTCCGCCGTCATCGGCAGGCCCGAGAGGAGTTCCCCATCGGGTAGAATTTCGTAGGACAGTTTGACGGACTTCTACCATACCAGGAAGCCCCCACCCGATCCCACGAGGCAGGTCATGATCTCGAGACTCGTAAGTCGGACAGCATGCGCTGCGGTTGTCGCCGCGTGGCTCGGGCTGCTGGCCCTCCCGTCCCCGGCGTCAACTCAGGAGGGCGCCACATCAGGGTCGATCGGGGGCGCCGTGCTCGCACCCGATGGAGCCCCGGTCGAGGACGCCGCGGTTCGGGTTGTCAGCCAGGCGCAGGGGTTCGAGCGGGACGTGTTCACCGACGCGGCCGGCCGCTTCCGGGTGGCCCTGCTCCCACCCGGCCTGTACACGGTGCGGGCCGAGCTGCCGCCGAACCAGCCGGTGGTGGTGCGCGATGTCCGCGTGACCCTGGGCGAGCGAACCAGCATGACCCTCGAGCTCCAGCCCGTGGCCGGAGAGAGCCTCGAGGTGACCGTGGGCGGTGCCAGCGCCCAGATCGACGTTTCCCGGGCGGGTGTGAGCGAGAACATCGGCGAAGCTCAGATCAGCCAGCTCCCCACCTCGGGCCGTGACTTCACAGACTTCATCAACCTCTCCGGCCTGGTGAGCCTCCAGCCGCAGGTCACCACCGGGGGGCAGTTCTCCATCGGCGGCGCCCAGACTTCGGGCACGAACGTCCAGATCGACGGCGCGGACGCCAACAACAGCTTCTTCTCCGAAAACCGCGGCTCGTCGCGGGTGCCCTTTACCTTCTCGCTGGAGTCGATCAAGGAGTTCCAGCTCATCACCAACGGCTACGACGTCGAGTACGGCCGCTACAGCGGCGGCGTCGTCAACGCGGTGACCAAGGCCGGCTCCAACGAGTTCGAAGGCAGTGCCCACCTCTTCTGGCGAGACGAGTCCTTCACCTCGGAGAACTTCGACGGCACCCAGCCCACCGACTTCCAGGCGCTGCAGTTCGGCGGCACGTACTCCGGTCCGATCGTCGAGGACAGGCTGCACTTCTTCGTCTCGGGCGACTTCCAGCAGTACGACCAGCCGACCTTCGCGTTGACGCCCGAGCGAACCAACATCGCCGCCGACACGATCGAGCGGATGAAGGACATCCTCGTTGACACCTACGGCTTCGAGCGCTCGTTCATCGAGGACCAGTTCGGCACGTTTACCGAGACGCTCGACCAGTCGAACCTCTTCGGACGGCTCGACTGGACGCTGAATCCCGATCACCGCCTCTCCGTCCGCCTCAACTATCAGGACTTCACCAACCGGAACGACCGTCTCCTGGAGAACGGCCTCGAGGCCCGCACGGCCGGCTCGACATTCCTGGACGAGTCGCTCTCCCTGGTGAGCGAGTGGAACGCGATCTTCAGCCCCGACGTCTACAACACGCTGCGGATCCAGTACTCGGACGAGGACCGCCCCCGGCCGGGGCACAGCAACCTCCCGAACTTCGAGATTCCCACGACCGATCGCGATGGGGACGACGCCTCGATGTTCTTCGGTGGAGAGAATTTCGGCATCACCTTCGCCAACCGACTCCAGGAGTCGAAGGTCCAGATCACCGACAACCTGACCGTGACCGCCGGGGACCACACCTTCAAGATCGGCACGGACAATATCCTAACCAACATCACTAACAAGTTCTGGCTCAACGGCAACGGCCTGACGACCTTTGGATCCCTGGATCAATTCGAGTCCCAATCGTCGGGCTTCTGGTTTCGCTTCCTGCCCACCACGAACGACCCCGAGGCGCCGCTCGCCGACTTCGGCGTGAACAGTTACTCCTTCTACGTACAGGACCAGTGGCAGACCACCGACGAGCTCCTGCTCACGCTCGGGCTCCGTTACGACCGCACGACGTTTCCCGACGCCGGCCCCCAGATCGCCGACCCCGAATTCCGGTCGGCGGTCGAGAGCTTCGGTCTGAGCTCGACCACGGTGCCCGAGGACGGCGACAACTGGGGGCCGCGCGCCTCGTTCACCTACGACGTGAACGGCGACGAGACCTCGGTCCTCCGGGGCGGCGCAGGCGTCTTTTACAACGCCGCGCCGGGGGTGACTCATGGCAACGTTCTCCAGAGCGCGCCGAACCCGAACCTGTTCTTCGGCTGCTTCGGCCTGAACTGGGAGGACTACCGCAACATGGACGGGCCGGGGAACGTGCCGACGGGTCCGAACACGCCGCACGAGGGTTTCGCGGCCGGCTGCTTTCCCGGACTGCCGGAGATCTCGGTCTGGGGGAACGACGTAGAGCAGGCGAGCACCCTGAAAGCGAACCTGGGCTACGAGCAGCGGATCTCGGACGACTGGAAGGCCGGTCTCCAGGCGATCTACAGCCGCACCAACAACCTCATGGGTGCGGTGAACAACAACCTCGACAGCGACCTCGACGACGGTACTGGATTCCGGCGGCCCAGCGGTCGGCCGGTCTTCGTCAATCCCGACACCTACGATCCCACGCCGGCGGGCGCCAACATCGAGGTCGCCACGGAGAGCGATGCCATTCGAGCGCTGTACGCCCAGGTCAGCAACGGAGATGCCCGTGCGTGGAACTTCAAGCTCGATGTGCAGGGCACGCCGGCGGAGAACTTCCGCCTGGCGGCCAACTACACGCTCAATCTCGCTTACGACAACACGGCCGACGTCTGCTGTACGGCGTTCGCCCTGGTGTTCAACACGCCCACGGCCGGCAACCCGAATTTCCGCGGTCAGCCGGGCGATACGGACGACGGGACGTGGGGTCCGTCGGCGACGGAGCGTCGGCACGTCGTCGTCCTCAACGGCATCTGGAACCTGCCCGCGGGATTCCAGGTCAGCGGCATCTACCGCGGTCAGGCGGGCAATCCTTTCACCCCCGCCGTGAACGGCGACCTCAACTTCGACGGAAACGCCGGCAACGACCGACCCTTCCTGCCCGACCCGGACGATCCCGGGGCGAGCGGCTACGCCTTCGCGGAGGGCGACCTGACCGACTATCGGGGCCTGCTCTCTCAGTACGCGTGTCTCGCCGATGCCGTCGGCTCGGTCATCTCCCGGAACACGTGCCGGGACCCGTGGTGGCACAGCCTCGATCTCAAGGTGAAGAAGACCTTCGAAACGGTGGGCGACCAGCGTTTCGACGTGGTCTTCGACATGTTCAACGTGCTGGATGGACTCGGAATGGACGCGGGTGAGTTCGTCTTCCTGAACAACGAGCTCTTCACGGTCCAGGGTTACGATGCCGAATCGGACGTGATCACGGTCAGCACCGGTCAGTTCGGCAACGAGATCCCCGTCGGCTTCTCACCCTTTCAGTTCCGAGCGCAGTTCGGGGTGCAGTACCACTTCTGAACGACATGCATCGGATCGTGACGCGCGCCGCTTCGCCGGTGGCCGTAATCGCCTCGACCTTCATCGCAGTCTGCCTCGCCGCTCCTCCATCGTCCGCCCAGGTGGGCGGCTCGAGCGTCGCGAGCGCCGCGGCGTCCACGACCGGCTCGGCGCCCGGCACCTCTCTCCCGCGAGAGTCGCCGCAGCAGCCCCCCGGGCGGGTCGTCGTGCTCAGCCTGGACGGACTGGCGCACCATTTCTGGCAGGACGATCCGGCCGTAAGTGAGCTGGACGCGCTCCGACGGGTGGCAGAGCAGGGGGTCGTAGCCGACGGGGCCGTGTCGGCCTTTCCCAGCGTCACGCCAGCCGGACACGCGTCGCTCTGGACCGGCACCTACGGCCGCCGGAGCGGGATCGTCGCGGCCGGAAACCCCATGCTGCCGCGGGAGGCACATACCGTCTTCCAGCGCCACTCGGGCTACGACGCGGAGCCGTTGCGGGCGGAGCCTCTCTGGGTCACGGCGGCGCGCGCCGGCCTTCGGGTCGTGGCCCACCAGTCCACGCAGAACTATCCGTTCACCGCTCGGGTGACCGCGCCGGCGGCAGACTCGCCTCCCGTCCTGGTCAACGGCTACGGGCCGGGAAAGCGGGCCCCACACGCTCTGGTGGACCGGAGCGAGATGGTCTCGACCGATCCCGAGGTCTGGGGCGATTCACTGCCCGGCTCGAGCCTCGCTCCGAAGACCGTCCGATGGCGTGTGGGTCCGGTGACCTATCACGGGGCGCTGGTCGCCGACGGCGATCCGGCGGAGGGCTACACGTCGATGCACATCGCCGTGGAGCCGACGGGCGCGTCGGTCCGCGTCGATGCCGCGCCGGTGGAATCGGAGCCGCCGCATGACCGTGAGCTGGCCCGGCACTTCAGTGACGGACTCCTGCTCGGGTTGCCGGGGGACGGGCCGCTGTCGGTGGCGTATTTCCGACTCTATCAGCTGTCGCCGGACGGCTCACGGCTGACGCTGTACCAGCCGTCCCTCCACGAGCTGGCGGTGCACGACGGCTCCAGCGGAGGCCCCGACTCCCGGGAGCTGCTCAGCGCGGCCGGTGGCTTCATCGGAAACGGACCGTCCTTGCTGTACCGGGACGGAGACCTGGGAACCCAGCTATACGCCGGCGGGGACGGCCGTGCGGAACGACGCTATCTGGAGGGCGTCGAGCTCGTGCTGCGGCAGTACAACCGTCTCTCGCGGGCGTTCGCGGCCGAGCACTCGCCGGACCTGCTGCTGGACTACTCCAACTACCCCGACGAAGTCGACCACCTCTGGTACGGCCTGGCCCACTCCGACGCGGCTGATCTGGACCGGGGACAGAGGCGCGCGTACGGCGAGTATCGGAGGTGGGCCTATGCGGCGCTGAACCGTCGCATCGCGCTGCTCGACTCGATCGCAGGCCCGTCCGGTCATCTGATCGTCTCCAGTGATCACGGGATGACCGCGATCGAGAAGAACGTGCGCGTGAACGTCGCGCTTCGTAACGCCGGACTCCTCCATCTCACCGTACACGGCGCGATCGATCCGCTTCGCACGGAGGCCGTGCTCCTGAAGTACTGCGTCATGGTGAACACGGAAGACTGGAAGAACGGGATCGTCCTGAGCGAGCGGCGGGAGCAGGTCGTCGACAGCGTCGCCACCACGCTGAGAGCGATTACGGACCCGGAAACCGGCGTGAGGATCTTCACTAAATTCTTCCGCCCGGAGGCGTTCGGCGACAGCCTCGGCATCGGGGGCCCGAGCGGATGCGACCTGTACTTCGACATGCGGCCCGGGTTCGCCGCTACGGGCAAGCTCATCGGCGACGTGGTGGTGCCCGCCGCTCAGGTGCTCCAGCCGTTCGGTCCCCATCCCTACGGCTACCACGGTTTCCTGCCCACCCGTCGCGACATGCTCTCGGTTCTCGTGGCGCGCGGGCCGTCGTTTCCATCGGGGCGGAACCTTCCGACCGTACGCACCATCGACGTCGCGCCGACGGTTTCCGAGATCCTCGGGATACGCCCGCCGAGGGCAAGTCGAGGCAGGTCTCTCCTCGATCGGATGCGTCCGGACTGACCGGGATCGTCCCGGCCTTCGTCCGGCGGAGTCCATTGCACGTCATCGAACCCGGATCCGTACCTCGTGGCCGCTGTCGGTCTGCCCGACGTTTCCGAAGCGCAGTGTCAGGTCGCCCGGCTCGCGCGGCGTGAACTCGAAGTCGAAGACCTCCCCCGGGCCGGACGCCAGCCGAGCCGGGCGCGGCCGGCGCCGGGTCTCCGGCAGGTCGGCCCCGTCCTTGGCCACCAACGTCCATTCGAGCGGCTCCTCGCCGTCGAGGAGCGCCAGCGTCATGGGCAGCTCCGTCTTGATGTTCACGAGCCGAAGCCGGTATCGGGTGCCCGCCTCGAGATCGATCGGCTCGTGCCGTTGCTTCCCGTTCAGGAGCACGGGCGGGAAGGGCCCGAAGACGACGTCTCCGAGGGGCCCCCCGTCGCTGAAGACGAGGACCCGGTCGGTCTCCGGGTCGTGGGTCGCGCCCTCCTCCAGCACCAGGAGCGGTCCGTAGAGGCCGGAGGCTATCTGGCCGAGCTCGTTGAAATGCGAGTGGTAGATGAACGTTCCGGCGCGGGGAGGCGTGAAGCGCACCGTCAGCGAATCGCCGGCGGGGATGCTCGGCACGAGGTTGCCCTCCTCGCCGCTCCATCCCGGCACGCCGTCGGCATAGCTGTCGAGCTCTATCCCGTGCCAGTGGACCGCGGCCGGCTCGTGGGAGCGGTTCACGATCGTGACTTCGACCGGCCGCCCGCGCTCGAGCACCAGCTGGGGGCCCGGCACGCGGAGCGGTGCGTCGTCGGCTTCGTCGGGCGTGCCGCCGAGCGCGTACCCGAGGCCCGGCGCGTCGCCCCAAAAGGACGGCTTCGAGCGGATCACGAGGCGGAGGGGACGCGCGATCTCCTCGCCGGCCGCAGCCGGGTCGCCGTTCGGACGCACGTGGATGCCGATCACCAGGCCCGCCATCTGGTGGGGCGACTCCCCCCCGTGGGCCGCGTGCGGATCGGGCGCGCGGGTCCCGCCGTCCGTGTCGAGGTCGACGATGTGCGAGACGTGACTGGCCACGTGGCAGTGGAAGATCCAGTTGCCCGGCTTGGAGGGGGACCAGGTCACCGACGCCGTCTGGCCCGGGTCGACCAGCTCCGTCACCGCGAGCCGCCGCGCGTCCGGCGCGTAGACCGTATCGATCGTCCCGTCGCCCCGGGCGTCGACGCGGAAGTAGAAGCCGTGCAGGTGCATCGGGTGCCCGAGCCCCGTGACGTTGATCCAACGCCAGTGGAGCGAGTCTCCCTCGGTGGCGTGGAAGCGCTCGGTGTGGGGCCAGCTGAGGCCGTTGATCGCCATGGTGTTGGCCCGCAGTCCGGTCGGGCTCTGGGGGTCGATGATCCCCCACCACGAGATCAGCATCGGTCGGTCGAGGTGGCGACGCGCCCGGGACGTGTCGCCGGCTGCGAGGTCGGCCGCATCCACCACGATCGCGCCGTTGAGCTGGCTATCAGGGCCGAATCGGAAGAACACCGGGTCGGCGGTCGTCCTGCCCGAATAATAGTAGGTGCCGATCGCCGCAGCGGTGAAGCGCGCCTCGCGACGCTCGCCCGGCGGGATGACCATGTCGCCGCCCCCGAGCCCCCGTGTCGTTCCCAGGCCAAAGACGGTGAGCGTGTCGTCGAGACGGTTCGACACCGAGACCCGCACCTCGGTGCCCACCGGGACGCGGATCATCGGACCCGGGTTGAGGAGGGCCCCGCCCTCCTCGCCGAACGCGGCCACGAGCAGGCCCCGTCCCTTCGGGCCCTCCGGATGCCACGTGCCCGCGCGAGCTTCGAGGCTGAGGTGGAGCACGCCGTCGGTGAGGGTGCCGGCGGCCGCGACGTTGGAGTTGGGGGTGATGACCGGCGCCGTCGGACGCGCCATGGCGATGTCGTGCGACGGATCGCCGTCGGCGTGGGCGACGGCTTGCGCGGAAGCGGACGTGCTCGACAGCAGGAGGCCGCCCGCGAGGGCGACCGGAAGCAATGAACGGGACATGGGACAGGCCTCTCCCCGGTGGGCCGAGGGTCCAGCTGTGGGGGTGACAGAGGGCAGACCGCGCGATCGCACGGCGTCGTGTCACCCGGGCGATCGGAGGGGATCCGCCGCCCGAATACGAAAGATAGCTCGGGAATCGGGGCTGTAAAGGAGCGATCAGCCGCCGCCGACGAGCCCCGGGCAGCGATCCCGAAGCATCGCGACGTCGGCCGGGCCTGCCGTGAGCGGTCCTCCCCTGCCCGCGTCGTCCACGGCCGTCGCGGCCATGACGCTGGTCGAGTCGTCGCTGTGCCCCAGCCCCAGCGCGTGACCGAGCTCGTGGGCGATGATCCGGGCGAGGGCCTCCCGGTCGGCGAACCGGAACACCGTGATGGTGCGGCCCTCGACCGCCACGGGCTCCCCGTCTTCGGTGGTCACCTCCTCGTCGTAGGTGCCCGCGATGACGGGCGCCGAGCGGGAGGTCTCGCTCACCTCCTCGGCGCGGCGGTTGTACGCCCGGATCCGGCGCTGGAGCTCCTGTCGTCGCTCTTCCGCCCGTCGCGCCAGTTGCTCGAGCTCCTCCTGTCGGTCCCGCAGCGCCTCCTGCTCCGTCGCCAGTCGCTCGCGCGTTCGCTCGAGGTCGCGAGCGGCGCTCTCCGAAGCTCCCTCCCTGTCGAGCCTCTCCGCCCGTTCGTTGAATCGGGAGATCCTCCGGTTCAGGTCGCGCAGGCGCCGATCGAATCGCTCGCGCCCCGTCCGGAGACGGGCGTCCAGCGACCGCAGCTCCTCCCGCATCGCCCGTACGCCGGCATCGAGGCTGTCGAGGACCTGCCGCTTCCTGGTCTGCTCCTGCAGGTCGGCCTGACGGCGGTCGAAGGCGAGGTGGATCGGGATCCCGTCGCGGTCGTCGCGCCGGAACAGCCGCTGTCCCCCGGACACGGTCTCCCAGAGGCTGGCCGCCCGATGGGCGGCGCCGATCACCTCCGAAGGTGTGACGTCGAACGCCGGATCGATCTCGCCCACGCGCCAGCCGAGCGGCATCTGACAGGGAATCGCCGAACCCCGGTACTCGGCCGCCGCGGTGTCGGACGCATCAGGGGCGTCCCCGGTGACGAGCGTCAGGAGGAGCAGCAGAAGGACGAATCCGGCCGCGAACCAGCCCAGGAAGACGCGGAGTTGGCGACGGCCCCCGGACGACCCCGCTCCGAGCTCGTTCCGCCTCCGATCAGGAGGCACGCTCGGCCACCGGGACGACGAACTTCAGGCCGGACCAGGTCTCGTCGACGGCGCAGACCTTCACGTCCACGAGGCCGACGGCCTTGCCGGCCGCCATCACCTCTGCCCGCGCGATTTCGCTCTGGACCCCGGACGACTTCTTGGGCCAGGAGGCCCACACCATGCCGTCCTGCTCCATTCCGTCGCGGGCGGTCCGGAAGCGGGCCTCCAGGGTCTCCACGTCACTGGCGAACAGATGGGAGAAGTCGACCGACGCGTCGGCGGGGTCGGCGACGGCGACCTCGAGCTCGGCGGCGTCTCCTCCCAGCAGCTCCCAGTAGCCCTCGGGCGCCCCCAGCAGGCGGACCGACATGCCCGGCTTCAGGCCGAGCTTGCGCACCAGGGGGGTTCCCGAGTAGCCGGCGGTCACCCCGGGTGAGCTACTCGCCTGCGCCCACGCCCTCGCCGCCGGGAGGCGTCGCCGACGACTGGTGCAGGACGACCTGCCACGTGCCGTCGCGGTTCTCCCACACCGAGGTCGCCCAGCCGCTGACGCTCATCATGCTGTCGGCTTCGGCGGGCTGGAACGTCTCCGAGTACCGGTAGACGACCATCGCCACGTCGCTGCCCGGCTGCATCACCTGGAAGTCGCCGAGCTCGTAGGACTCCATGGTGGCACCCTCGAGCATGCTCACGATCTCCTGCTTCCCGAGCACGCCCTCGCCGCCGATCAACACCACGTCGTCGGCGAGCTGCTCTCCGAAGGCCTCCATGTTCCCCTCACTCAGCTCCTCCCAGACGGCGCGCTCCATCGCGATCACGTCCTGGGAGCTGACGGCGCCCGCCGTGTCCCGGTCGGACGCCGAGTCGTCCCCGTCGGCCGACTGCTCGGCGGGCTGACAGGCGGCGAGCGCGAGTCCCGCGACGGCCAGTAGGGCCAGGCCACGTCCGATACGCGTCGAATCACCCATGGATCGGTGCCTCCGCTGCAGTGGTGGGGCTCGACCGCGGCGGATTGCCACGGCCGATAAAGGGTAACGCCGCCGGTCGGGGTTGTCGAGTGGGCGCCACGTTCGCTCCGGGACGGAGGCCCCCGCCAGGCCGCGAGGCCGTCACGGCACCAGGCCGACCTCGACGGTGAGCACCACGCCGCCGAAGCTCTCGGTCTCGTTGAGGTTGCCGAACGCCTGCAGGCCCAGTCCCACCACCGGGAGAGGAGTGATGGCTCCTCCCACGGAGACGGGGATGCCCACCACGTCGGGCCGATCGTCCTCGAACTCGTTCTGCACGTACGCCAACCCGATCGACGCCTGGGCGTATCCGAGCGGCCACCGCATCGTCCGCCCGTAGAGGACGCCGTAGTCGCCCTGGCTCGGGGTCGTCGTGATGCCGAAGTCCCCGGTGGCCCGCGCCGACAGGAAGTGCGCCCCGCTGGCGACGTTGAGGGAGACGAGCGCCGCCGCGCCGTGGGTGCCGCGCCCCAGTCCGACCGTCGCCCAGATCGGAGTCGCGGGTGCCTCCCCCTCTCCCGACCCCCGAGCGCCCGCAGCCGGGGCCCACACCTCGTCGGACTCCGGATGCGCGCCGACCTGGGCCGAGAGATGCGTCGGCAGGACGAGCGCGAGGCAGAGGGCGGCGGCGAAGCGGATCGTCGGTCGGCTCATGGGCGTCGCTACACCCAGCCGAGCTGCTCCATCGCCCAGTGCGAGTTCCAGATCTTGCACATCCGCTCGACCCTGTCGTCGCCGTCCACGAACAACACGAAGACGTAATGCGACTTCATCTCCCGGTTCGTCGGGGGGACGGGTCCGCCCTCGCCGGTGTGGCTGCCGTGGAAGGTGGCGAAGAAGGTGGCAGCCCGATGCTCCTCGTCCCAGGCGGAGGCGTGGAGGTGATAGTGGCCGTCGGGCATCCATTCGGGCACGTCGGACGCCATCCAGTCCGCGTAGTCCTCCACGGACTCGAAGTCGGCCAGCGGCCCGGCCTGGGCCTCGAACGTGGCGCCGTCCGCCACGAACTGCCGGCACGCTTCCCATCCCTCGGACGACTCGCAGGCGTGGAATACCCGGGCGGCGTTCTCGAACGCGGACATGTGTGCTCCCGTGAAAGTGGTCGATCTCGGAGGGCCATCCTGACCGTCGGCGCCGGGATCGGCACCGGGATTCGTCGCCGGCGCGGCAGCCTTCAGGCGGCCCGGACCTGCTCGGTCGTCCAGAGGGCGGGCGGCTCGATCACGCCCGCTTCGCGCATCACCTCGCGCAGCCGCTGCGAGGTGGCGAACGCCCTGGCCGCCTCCAAGTCGGTCACCTGGTGATGCACGAACAGGCGGACCATGGGGCCTCCGCGACAGGGGTCCTGCGCCGTGCGGGCGTGGCCCGCGAGAGGTGCTGCTGGAGACTGCTCTCACGCTCACCCCCCCGCCAGCGCCCTGAGCACCAGCATCAGGTTGGCGGGCCGCTCGGCCATCCGCCGCATCAGATAGGGGTACCACTCCGAGCCGTAGGGCACGTAGATCCGCACGGGATGGCCGCGGCCGGCCAGCTCGCGCTGGTAGTCCCGGCGGACGCCGTAGAGCATCTGGAACTCCACGTCGCCGGCCTCCATCCCCTCCCGGTCCATCACGTCCAGCGCGGCCGTCACCATCGCCTCGTCGTGGCTCGCCACGGCCACGGGCGCCCCGCTCGGGATCAGCACCTCCAGCATCCGGACGAAGCTGGCGTCCACCTCCTCCCTCCGCTGGTAGGCGACCTCCTCGGGCTCGTCGTAGGCGCCCTTGCAGACGCGGACGGGGGCCGCCATCGCGGCCATCCTCCGGGCGTCCTCCTCGCTCCGCCTGAGGTAGGACTGCAGCACGACGCCGACCCGGCCCCGGTGGTCGGGCCACACGCGCTCGAAGACGTCGAGGGTGGCTTCGGTGTGCCGGCTCGACTCCATGTCGATGCGGACGAAGCTCTCGAGCTCGTCGGCCCGGGCCACGATCCGCCGCAGGTTCTCGACGCAGAAGTCGGTGTCGATGTCGAGCCCGAGCTGCGTCAGCTTGAGCGAGATCGTGGAGTCGGCGTCGCTCGCCTCGATCGCCTCGAGGCTCTCCAGGTAGGCCTCGGCGGCCGAGCGCGCGGTCGCCCGGTCGTCGACGCTCTCGCCGAGGTGGTCGAGGGTGACCTTCAGCCCGTCGGCGTTCAGCGCCCGCGCCGCCCCGAGCGCGTCGCCGAGGGTGTCACCGGCCACGAAGCGCTCGGCGACCCGGCGGAGGACCGGCAGGCGGAGGAGGGCGTCCTTCAGCCCCTCGCGCTCGCTGAGGAAGAGGAGGGTGCGTCGGAGCATGGCCGCTCAGGCGTCCGGGGCCGCGCGGGCCAGCTCGCCGGCGGTGAAGAGGCTCACCAGCCGGCGGCCGGCCTCCTCGATCGCCTCGCGCCCGCCCTCCTCGCGGTCCACGAGCGCCAGCACGGCGAGCACCTCGCCGCCCGCCGCCTCCACCGCGGCGGCCGCGTCGAGGGCCGAGCCGCCGGTGGTCACCACGTCCTCGGTGACCACCACCCGGTCGCCGGGCTCGAAGCAGCCCTCGATGCGCCGCCCGGTGCCGTGGCCCTTGGCCTCCTTCCGCACGGAGAAGGCGTGCATCGGGCGGCCCCGCCGCCAGCTCTCGGCCGCGATCGCGTAGGAGATCGGGTCCGCCCCCATCGTGAGGCCGCCGACGCGGTCCGGGGCGAGGTCGGCCGCCTCGATCGCGTCCAGGCCCACGGCGCCGACCCGCGCGAGCCCCTCGGCGTGCATGGTCGTGGTCCGGCAGTCGACGTAGTAGGAGCTGGTCGCCCCGGAGGAGAGCTCGAAGCTACCGGTGCGGAAGGAGCGCTCGACGAGCAGCGCCAGCAGGCGGTCGCGATCGTCGGCGGTCACGGGAAGGGAGGGGGCGCCGGCGGCGGGGCGGCGCCCGGGGGGATCGGGCGCGGCGGCGTCAGCCCACGCGCCTCAGCTCGTCGTCGGTCTCCGACTGGCAGGCGTCGCAGCGGCCGTAGATCTTCATCTGGCGCGAGACCGTCTCGAAGCCCTCGCGCTCGGCGATCTCCTCCTGGAGCTCCTGCAGCCCCTCGTGCTCGAACTCGACCACGTCCCCGCACGAGGTGCAGATGAGGTGGTCGTGGCGAGCCGGGCCGACGTTGGCCTCGTAGCGCTTGAAGCCCTCGTCGAAGTCGTGCTCGGTGGCGAGGCCGACCTCCACCAGCAGGTTGAGCGTCCGGTAGACGGTCGCCTTGCCGACGTTCTCGCCCCGCTCCCGGAGCTGACGCTCGACGTCCTCGGCCGAGAGGTGCCGGGTGCTCTCGAACAGCACCTGGGCGATCGACTCCCGCTGCTGGGTGACCGGGAGGCCGTGCTCCCGGAGCGACTCCCGGAACACGCCCATCATCACGGCGGCGCAGCCGAGGGGGGGACGTGTGGTGACCTCTTCGGGCATCGTCGGCGGGCGCTGGAGGCTCGGTTCGTCCGGCGGGCTCGACCGGCCGGAGCTCGACACCCCGCAACCTACGGCGAGGGGTTCGCGCTCTCAATAGTCATTATCGATAACGTGCCCCCCTCAGTGCGGCGATCCGGGCCCCGAGAGGCCGTCGCGAGCCTGACGGATCAGCCGCTCGACGGGCACCGAGGAGCAGGGGAAGAGCAGATCGTCGGACACCCGGTTCAGCGCCTGCCGGACGGGCCGGAAGGCGTCGGCCGCCTCCCGGTAGAGCCGGTCCAGCGACTGCTCCCGGGCCACCCGGGCGTCGGCCGCGAGCCGGTAGCCCGTGCTCCCCATCTCCTCGTAGTAGCCCAGCCCCGGCCCGCCCTTCCGCTGCACGCGCGAGAGGATGAAGTCGGGGAAGAGCCCGGAGAGCCAGAGCGCGAAATTGCCCAGGTGCGCCTGGAGCAGGAAGGCGCGCCGACCCTCGGCCCGGGTCAGCTCCTCGACCAGCTCGACCAGGTAGCCGAACTCGTCCTCGCCGTGCTCGGAGATCCGGCGCGAGCGGTCCCCCAGCCCGAACTCGTGGGTCAGCGCGGTGACGTAGTCGGCGACCTGACGGCTCTCGACGTCGGCGTCGAGCAGGGCGCGCCGGAGCAGGACGTAGAGGGCGAGCCGGGAGGGGATCGGCTCCACGCCGGTGCGCGCCAGCAGGGAGCGGGCCGCCTCGGGGTGGTCCAGCAGGTGGTCCGGCCCCTCGGTCTCGAGGAGCTCGTCCCACTCGCGCCGCCGCTCCGGGTCGCCGCCCGAGAGGATCTCGAGCAGCCACTCGAGCTCCTCCGGGCCGAACGAGGCCCGGACGTCCGGGAGGATCACGCCGCTATTCCTCCCGCCGCTCCCGGATCTCCTGGAGGATGGTCCTCGCCATCTCCTTGTCCCAGGTGACCGTGGAGGTCTTCACGCGGACCTCGACCCGGGTCGCGTTGTCGGTGCGGCGATGGAGCGCCACGGTGACGTCGGCGTCGTCGGTGGCGCCGAACAGCTCGCGGCTCGTCGCGTCGTCGCCGTCGCGGAAGCCCTGGTACTCCACGTCCAGCTCCTCCAGCGAGGCGCGGGACGCCTCGGTCACGGCCTCGAGGTCGCCGTGCACCACCGCCTCGGCCCCGCGAGTGGTGAGGTAGATGCCGCTTCCGGCGGCCGCGCCGCCGGCGAACAGGAGACAGCCCGACGCGGCCAGCGCGGCGAGGAGGGCGAGCGCCGGGAGGCGGAGGCGTCGGAGGGTCATCGCGGTCATCCTTTCACCACGCCGAGAGGACGGAGGCGAGCGACGGGCCGGCCGATGCCGGCGGCGGCCACGACGTCGATCACGTTCCTCACATCTTTATACGCTTCGGGCACCTCCTCCGCCACCGTGCTCCGCTGGTCCGAGCGGACGTAGATCCCCTGGTCGCGGAACTCCTCGAACAGGCTCCGTCCCCGGGTGTCCTTCCGGGACTGCGTGCGGCTCTTGAGGCGGCCCGCGCCGTGGCAGCTCGACCCGAAGGTCTCGCCGTAGCCGGCCGGGGTCCCGACGGCCACGTAGGAGTAGCGGCCCATGTCGCCCGGCACGAGCACGGGCTGGCCGATCGCCCGGTAGCGCTCGGCGAGCTCCTCGTGGCCGGGGGGGAAGGCGCGGGTCGCGCCCTTCCGGTGGACGCACACCCGGCGCGTCTCCCCGTCCACTTCGTGCTCCTCGAACTTGGCGATGTTGTGGCAGACGTCGTAGACGGTGCGCATCCCGTCGGCCGCCTCGTCGCCGAACAGGTCGCCGAACACGTTCCGCGCCTTGTGGGCCATCATCTGCCGGTTGCCGAAGGCGTAGTTGGCGCCGGCCGCCATGGCGCCCAGGTAGCGGCGCCCCTCCTCGGAGGCGAGCGGCGCGCAGCAGAGCTGGCGGTCGGGCAGCTCGATGCCGTACCGGTCGGCGGCGTCGATCATCTCCTCCAGGTAGTCGTCGCAGATCTGGTAGCCGAGCCCTCGCGAGCCCGAGTGGATCATGAAGGCCACCGTGCCCAGCTCGAGGCCGAACGCCCCGGCCGCCGCCTCGTCGTAGATCTCCTCCACCGCCTGGACCTCGGCGAAGTGGTTCCCCGAGCCGAGGGTGCCGACCTGGTTCAGCCCCCGCTCGCGGGCCCGATCGGAGAGGGCGCCCGGGTCGGCGCCGGGCAGCCGGCCGCCGTCCTCGATGGCCTCCAGGTCGTCGGTGCGTCCGAACCCGCGATCGACCAGCCACCCGGCGCCCTCCTCGAGCAGGCCGACCAGCTCCTCCCGGTCGAGCACCACGTCGGACCGGCTCGCGCCCACGCCGCTCGGCAGCGCGCGGAACAGGCCCTCCACCAGCGGCTCGATCCTCTCGCGGACGCGCCCCGCCTCCAGGTCGGACCGGAGCAGGCGCACGCCGCAGTTGATGTCGTAGCCGACGCCGCCCGGCGAGATCACGCCCCCCTGCTCCTCGTCGAAGGCGGCCACGCCGCCGATCGGAAAGCCGTAGCCCCAGTGGATGTCGGGCATCGCGAGGGAGTGCTTCACGATGCCCGGGAGGCAGGCGACGTTGGCGACCTGCTGGAGGGCCTGGTCCTTCTCGAGCGTGGCCATGATCTCGTCGTCGGCGAAGACCAGCCCGTCCACCCGCATGGCGCCGGTGCGCGGGATCTTCCAGCGGACCTCGTCGACGCGTCGGACCTCGATCTCCACGGGGCCCTCCTTCGGTGGGCGTGCGGTTCGGCGCGCGCGGCTCGGCCGCGCCCGCGGCGCCCCGGGTTATACGTCCAGCACCACGCTCGCGTGCCAGCCACCGTCGGCGGGCGCGACCTCCAGCCCGTGGTAGGTGACGCCCTTGATCTCGCGGGCGGGCCCGGCCGCGACCGGCTGCCAGCGGACCCGGGCCGAGAGCGACGGCTGCGGGCCCTCGAGCGCGATTCGCTCCACCGTGGCCGCGGGCACGGCGCCGCCGGCCATCGCCCGACCGAGCAGCGCGCGGAGCCAGGCGACGAGCAGCCGCTCGGGGTCCGGTCGGGCGAGCTCGACGCGTGCCTCGTCGACGGCCTCTCCCTCTGCCGCCTCGAGGCCCAGCGCGCGCACCAGCCCGGTCGCCGCCAGCTCGAACAGCTCCGCCGGCGCGGAGGCCTCCACGCGGAAGCCGACGTCGGCCGTGTGCTCCAGCTCCTGGATCCGTCCCATGGCACCCGTCCGTCGGGGCAAGGCGCCTGCCACGACCCCCGGGGGTTCCGGCGTCGGCCTTGCATGCCCACCTTGTCGCCCGAGCGTCGGTCGAGGTCGAGCCGCGAGTCCCGAGCAGGAGGTCACGCGTGAGGCTGCACAGCGCCGACAGCCAGGACGTGCTCTCGGGGAAGGTCACCGACGTCTACTTCGAGCGCACACGCCGGGTGCTCGAGGCGTTCGACCTGAACCCCCACGTGCGGGCCGAGTTCGTGGCCAAGTCGCTGCCGGCCGACCGGGACTGGGCGGTCCTGGCGGGGCTCGAGGAGGCGATGGAGCTGCTGGGCGAGCTGGAGGTCGACGCCCGCGGCATGCCGGAGGGGACGCTGTTCGGCCCGCTCGAGCCGGTGCTCGAGGTCTCGGGCCCCTACCGGGACTTCTGCGAATTCGAGACCGCCCTGCTCGGGCTGCTCTGCCAGTCGACCGGGGTCGCCACCGCCGCCGCCCGTTGCCGCCGCGCGGCGGGCGACCGTCCCGTCGTCAGCTTCGGGGCCCGTCGGCTCCACCCGTCGGTGGCGCCGGTCGTCGAGCGGGCCGCCTACGTCGGCGGCTGCGACGACGTGGCGACCCTGGCCGGCGCGGAGCTGATCGGACGCGAACCGGTCGGGACCGTCCCGCACGCCCTGGTCCTGCTGATCGGCGACACGATCGAGGCCACGCGCGCCTTCCACGAGGTGATCGAGCCCTCCGTCCCCCGGGTGTCGCTGATCGACACCTTCCACGACGAGAAGTTCGAGGCGGTCGCCGTGGCCGAGGAGCTGGGCGACGCGCTCGACTCGGTCCGTCTCGACACGCCCGCCACCCGGCGGGGCGACTTCTACCGGCTGCTCGAGGAGGTCCGCTGGGAGCTGGACGTCCGCGGGCACACCGACGTGGACCTGTTCGTGAGCGGCGGGATCGACGAGGAGGCGATCCTCCGGCTCAACGACTTCGCGGACGGCTACGGCGTCGGCGGGGCGATCAGCGCCGCCCCCATCGTCGACTTCTCGATGGACATCGTCGAGATCGAGGGCGAGGCGGCCGGCAAGCGCGGCAAGTGGTCGGGCGCCAAGGAGGTCTTCGCCTGCGTCGAGTGCGGCGGGCGGCGGATCGGCACGCTGGGCGACGAGCCGCCCGCCTGTCCGTGCGGCGGCGCGACCGAGCGACTGCTCGTGCCGCTGGTGGAGGGCGGCGAGCGGGAGCGGGCGCCGGAGGAGGCCGGTGCGATCCGCGACCGCGTGCTCGACGCCCTCGACGACCTCCCGCCCCCGGTGGAGGCGTGACGGGGCGCACGGCGGCGGGCCTGCTCGCCGCCCTCCTGCTCGCCGCGGCCGGCTGCGGCGGCGGGGACGCGCCCGCGGGCGGAACGGACACGGCGGCCGTGGACGCCGCTTCCGACACGGCCGGGGGCCTTGCCCCGCGGCTCACCGAGCTCCGCGTCGGGGGCGAGACGGTGCGCGTGGAGATCGCCGACGACCCGGAGGAGCGGCGCCGGGGGCTGATGCACCGCGACTCGCTGCCCGAGGACACGGGAATGCTGTTCGTCTACTCCGAGGAGCGGACGCTTTCCTTCTGGATGCGCAACACGCGCATCCCGCTCGACATCGCCTACGTCGACCAGCGGGGCGTCATCGTCGACGTCCAGACGATGAGCCCCCAGAGCGACCGGCTGTACGAGTCGGCCGCGCCCGCGATGTACGCGCTGGAGATGGAAGCGGGCTGGTTCGAGGAGCACGGCGTGTCGGTGGGCGACCGGATCGAATTCTGAGGTGACACGATGACCGAGACCCGGACCGAAGAGGACTCGATGGGCGAGGTGGAGATCCCCGCCGGCCGCCTCTACGGCGCCCAGACGGAGCGGGCCCGCCGCAACTTCCCGATCAGCGACCTCCGCTTCGATCGACGCTTCCTGCGGGCGCTGGGACGGATCAAGGCCGCCGCGGCCGAGGTGAACCGGGAGCTCGGGCTGCTCGACGATGAGCGGGCCGAGGCGATCGGCCGCGCCGCCGGCGAGGTCGCCGACGGGACGCTGGACGAGCA
>CAZEUW010000004.1:0-28845 GCA_964515425.1 uncultured Gemmatimonadota bacterium
AACCACCATCACCGGATGACCCGACAGTCGCCGCACCAGGTAATGCACGAGTGACGTGGACGATGCGTCCATCCAGTGCGCGTCGTCGATGAGCCAGACGATCGGCTCCGCGTCGCACGATCTACGGATGAGGTCGGCCACCTCCTCGTAGAGCCGCCTCCGGCCCGCGCCGGCGCCGAGGAACCCGTCCAGCTCGGCCGTCGTAGCCCCGAAATGCTCGGGGAACAAGTGCCCGAGCTGGAAGTACGTCGTCTGCTCCTCTTCGTCCTCCGCGAGGTCCCGAGCCAATTCGCGAAGGCCGTCGACCACGGGCCCGAACGGCACGTCGGTCTCCGCCGAATAGCACCGGCTCTCCAGCACCCGCGCGCCCTCCAGGGCGGCGCACTCGTGGAATTCCTCGAGCAGGCGTGTCTTGCCCATGCCGGCTTCGCCCTGGACGATCGCGAGCCGTCCCTCGCCGTCGCGCGTCTCGCCGAGCAGCCGCTTCAGCTCGCCGAATTCGTGCTCGCGTCCCAGCATCGGCAGGCGCGGGCTCTCGCGGACCGCTCGCGTCGCGAGCGCCGGCCGGCTTCGGCGGATCCTGCGAACGAGCTCGTGCGTCTCCTCGGCGATGCCCCCCGGCAGCCCCTTCTCCAGCCTCTCCGCCTCCGCCTCGAAGTGCGACACGGCCGCCACCTGGTCGCCCTGGAGCCACAGGGCTCGCATGTAGGCCCGGTGAGCCTCCTCGCTGAGTGGGTTCATCTTGATGAGACGGGTGGCCGAGAGACACATGGCTCCCCAGCGCGCCTGGTCGTCGCAGCGGGACATGTGCCGGAGCAGTGCCGTCTCGGCGAGGCGCCGATAGCGATGGCGCTCCTCGTCGAGCCACCGCTCGAAGTCCTCGCCGCCCGCGGCCTCCAGGTCGGGAGCGAAGGGTCCGGAGTACAGCTCCACGGCATCGTCGAGCCGCTCCTCGCGGAGCGCGTCGGCGAACTCCTCCGCGTCGAAGACGAGACCGTTCGCGCCGAGGCCGACCTCGCGCACGGTGCGGTGCAGCTCCAGGGGGGGAATGCACCGCGTGATGTCGTAGAGCGCCTGGCTCAGGGAGTGCCGCGCCAAGCGGGGCTTCGTCCCCCAGAAGAGGGAGGCGAGCCGCTCACGACCGTGCCGTCCGCCGCGCTGGCCGGCCAGGTAGAGCAGGAGCCCGAGATGCTTCTGGGAGCGGAGGCGGACCTCCTGACCGTTCGGATCCTCGATGGCGGCACGGCCGAAGCACCGGAGTCTGAACATCCTCGCCTCGCAGGTTGGGGTGCCCGTGCTGGGGCCGACGCCTCCACGGTAGGGAGCGGTGTCACTCTAGTATCAACAGGTGGAGGGCCGAAAGAGCGGAATGTGTTGAGACTCCCCCGGCGACGGTGCCGCCCGGGTCCGGTCGGCTCAGAGCGTCAGCTCACCGAGGCGGACGTAGAGTCGGGCCAGCGCCTCGATCCCGGTGTGGTAGACCTCGAGATCGAGCCACTCGTTGGGCGCGTGGAGGTTGCACCCCGGCAGGGCGAAGCCGATGGGCATGACCTGGACGCCGAAGGTCTCGGCGAACAGGGGAATGATGGGGATGGATCCCCCTTCCCTCAGCAGGACGGGACGCCTGCCGAAGGCCGCCTCCAGCGCCTCGGACGCCGCGTCCGCGAGCGGTCCCTCGGGGACGTCGGCCCACGGCCTCGCACCGTGGTGGCTGCGCACGTCCACGGTCACTCCGTCGGGGACGAGCTCGGCCACCCGTTCCCGGAGCTGCTCGACCACGCGGTCGGGATCCTGTTCCGGAACGAGCCGAAACGAGACCTTCGCCATGGCGGTCGAGGGAAGGACGGTCTTGGCGCCCTCGCCCGTGAACCCCGACAGCAGGCCGTTCACGTCGCAGGTGGGACGGTAGCCGAGCTGCTCCAGCGGCGAGTAGCCCTCTTCACCGCCGAGCTCCGGCACGCCGGTCTCCTCGACGTAGGCCGCTTCGTCGAACGGTATGCGGCCGAGCTGCTCCCGGTCTCGCTCGGTGATGGGCAGGACGTCGTCGTAGAAGCCCGGCAACGTGACGCGGCCCCGGTCGTCGCGCAGTCCGGCCACGATCCCCGCGAGGGCGTTGGCCGGATTCTCCACGGGACCTCCGTACACGCCGGAATGGAGGTCCGAAGCGGGGCCGCGGACCTCGATCTCGCAGTACGCCAGGCCCCGCAACCCGACGATGATCGCCGGCAGGTCGCGGGCCACCATCTGCGTGTCGCTGAGCAGCACCGCGTCGCACTCCAGCCGGTCCTTCTGCTCCCGGAGGAAGACCGAGAGGTTGGGGCTTCCGACCTCTTCTTCGCCCTCGATGACGAGCTTCAGGTTGACGGGGAGGCGGCCGATCGCCCGGTCGCACGCTTCGAGGGCCTTGATGTGCATGTGGTTCTGGCCCTTGTTGTCCGTCGCTCCGCGCGCGTAGACGCGGCCGTCGCGGACCGTGGGCTCGAAAGGCGGGCTGTCCCACAGATCGAGCGGATCGGCCGGCTGGACGTCGTAGTGACCGTAGACGAGGATCGTGGGAGCGTCCGCGTCGGCGACGTGCTCCCCCACCACGATCGGGTGGCCGTCGGTTTCCACCACGTCCACCCCGGCGACCCCGGCGTCGCTCAACCGCTCGGCCACCCACCCCGCACAGCGCCTCACGTCCTCGGCGTGGGCGCGGTCGGTGCTCACGCTCGGGATGCCGAGGTACTCGTCGAGCTCCTCCTCGAAGGCTTCCCGACGCTCGGCCACGTATCGTGCGATCTCGGTCACGCTTCGCTCCCCTCGCAGTGCGCGTGGATCTCGCTCAGCTCGCCGCGGGCACGGTCAGATCGAGCACGCGATGTCCCTCGATGACGACCGGCTCGCCCTCCTCGACCGCGACGGGACGGCGAAAGAGCGGACCGTCCCAGCAGAAGGAGTGGAACTCCCCTCGCTCCCCGCACGGGTCGAGGGCGTCGCGCGCGAGGATCTCCTCGACCAGGTCGGCGTCGAGCTCCCGTCCCACCCAGCTCGCGTCCGCCGACGAGCCTTCCTGGACGCTGACGATACGCGCCCGGTAGCCGAGATGCAGGAACTCGCGCACGAGCCTCGAGGGCTCGCCGCCCCAGAGCGGCTCCACGTGGTCGAGCCCTCGCGCACGAACCCGCTCCTCGTACCACTCCCGCACCTCTTCGAGGTGGATGTTGCCGAAGACGATCGCCTCGACCCCCCGCTCGACCATCGTGTCGAGGGTCTGCTCGAAGGCCGCCTCGAAGTCCGTGTCCTCCCTCGTGTGGGCGATCGTGGGCTCGCGATCGAGGGCGGAGGCCTGCGCCCGCAGCACGTCGGAGCGGAGGCCGTGGTACGGGATGCGGTCGGTCTCTCCGTCGCAGATGGTGAAGAGGTGCGGGACGTCGAATCCCCGCACGCGCGCTCGATGCAGCGCGAGGGTCGAATCCTTCCCTCCGGACCACGCCATCGCGCACGGCCCGGAGGGCCCGTCGGTCACGCCACTTCCTCGTCCCGCGCTTTACCGGCTCGGTCGACGTCGGCGGCCTCGTTCCCGGCCCCCTCCACGCGCTCCAGCGTCATCTGGAGCGCCGCGGCGAGGAGGTTTCGGTCGGCTCGTCCGGCGCGGTCGACGACCTCGTCGACCGCGCCGCGCACGTCGTCGGCCACCGCGTCGAAGACGTCGGCGGCGGGCGACGCCTCTTCCAGCGTCATCTGGTGGGAGAAGGCCCGCGCGGCGCCGCAGTTGGTGATCACGTCGGCGAGGACGGCGAACCGCTCGTCGGCCCTCCGCTCGAGCGCCACGTCCCCCGGGCCTCCGACGCCGAACGGCCGGTTGGCGCCGCAGACGATCGTGTCGACGCCCTGCTCCTCGAGCCGGGCCAGCGCCGCCTCGTCGAGGGTGCCCGAGGAAGCCGCGCACACGAACACCTCGGCCTCCGCCTCCCGGAATCGACGTGCGTCCTCGCGCATGCGCTCCGGCGGGCGGTCCCGTGGCAACAGCCCGCCCCTGCGTCGGAGGACCAGGTCCTCGACCACTTCCCGCGCGAATCCGTCCTCGGAGACCCGCCCGCCCTCGGCGTCGACCGCTCCGACGATGCGGGCGCCGGCGCGGGCCAGGTAGAGGGCGGCCGCCCCGCCGACGCTCCCGAAGCCCTCCACCAGCACCCGGGTCTCGGCCGGGGCGCGGCCGGCTCGCTCCAGCAGTCGCAGGGTGGCCGTCGCCACGCCGTAGCCGGTCACGAGGTCCCCCACGTGCAGGCCCGAGCCCTCGAGCCCCCGCCGCCCGTTCGCCACCCTGTGCAGGCCGGTCTCCATCGCCTCCAGCCGACGCTCGAGCTCCGCTCCCTCGAGGCCGAAATGACCGCGGGCGATGCCCTCCTGTGGATGGCGCAGGCCGACGTCGCGCGAGAGGGGCACGACCTCGCTCGCGGCATCCACGTTCAGGTCGCCGGCGGTTCCGAAGCGGGCCCGCAGGATCGGCCGGATGTGCTCGAACCAGCGCCGGAGCACGTCCGGCTTGCGAGGGTCGCGGGGATCGAAATCGAGGCCGGCTTTGCCGCCGCCGACGGGCGGACCCGACACGCAGAACTTCAGCTCCATGACCTTCGAGAGGTAGACGACCTCTTCGCGCTCGAGCCCCGGCCGCATGCGCGTGCCGCCGCCCGCAGCCCCACCCCTGAGGCTGTTCTCCACCAGCCAGCCCCGCGCCCCCGTCTCCGGATCGCGCCACTCGAGCACGCTCTCGGGGGGCCGGGACAGGAATCGGGCATAGCGTGACCAGAGGTCCTGGCCGGCAACGGAGGAGTGGCCCGAATCTGCGACGCGGCCCGTGCTCATGGCGCGCCCTCCCGAACTCGGTGCATGTACGCCTCGAATCGCTCGGTGGGTGGTGTCTGCGGCCGGGAGCGGATGCCCGGAAGCCGAAAATTAGGCACGGCGGCGGGCGGGAGACAGGGGGCGGGCCGGATCGCGACCCTGGTCGGATTACGCAAGATGAATTATCGTTTCTGCGTAACAGATCGTGTGTGCCGATCGTCCTGTCCGGAGGCGGCTGATGAGTGCTTCGACCTCTCCGTTCGTGACCGACCGCCCGGTGACCGGCGACGATCTCTGCGGTCGCGAGCCTCTCCTCGAGACCATGCTGGACGCCCCCGCGGAGGGCGCGCCGGCGGCCGTCGTCGGCGAACCGGGGTCCGGCTTCACCTCCCTGGCTCGCGAGCTGGCCCGCCGGTGGTCCGAGCGGGGACGGACCGCGGTCCTGGTCGACGCCACCCTCTCCCTCGCGGCCGACGAGCTCGCTGAGCTGGTCGAGCGGGGGCGGCGGGCCGCGACGGCGCAAGGAGACGGTCGGTCGCCCGTGCTCCTCCTGGACGGCCTGGGACGCCTCGGCGATCCTCCGGAGCTGGCGGGGCTTCTCGAAGAGTGGCCGGCCGACGCGCCCGTCGTCCTGCTCGGCCCGGGGGCGGCGGAGGCCGCCCGGACGCCGGAAGGGGACGGACTCGAGGTCCTGACCCTCGGCCGAATCCCCTTCCGGGCGTGGCTCCCCTTCGTCCTGGAGCGGTTCCTCCACACCGAGCGCTGGATCGGCGACGAGCACGTGGCGTCCTGCGTGGATCGCGCCGACGGCCACCCACGCCACACGCCGCGCCTGTTGGCCGAGGTGTGGCGGCGGTCCGCCCGCGACCGCGTCGACGAGCGGGTCGTCGAGGCGGCGTGGAGCTCCCTGCTGGGACGGTCGGCGAGCGGCTTCCTGGAGCTGCTCGCAGGACTGACCGAGAACCAACGTCGCGTGCTGCACGGACTGGCGCTGGAGGACGGTGGGGAGGACCCGATCCGTCCCTACTCGTCCGCCTTCCTGGAGCGCCACGGGCTGCCCTCGCCCTCCAGCGTCCAGCGATCGGTGCAGAGCCTGGCCGACCGGCGGCTGGTGACGGACGACGCGGACGGCCCGCGGGTCCGGGACCCGGTCCTGGCCGCTTGGCTCGACCGCGCGTTGGAAGACAGGGTCCACCTCCTGTAAAGGAGTGCCGTAAAGCTCAGGTTTCCCAGTCCGTCCACCGGACCAGGGGCAGCAGCTGGTGACGTCCGTCGTGGCGCCAGTCGGCGGGCGGCCAGGCCATCGTGCCCACCGGCGCCACCCGGGAGACGCCCAGCGCGGCCGCCCGCTCGGCCAGCTCGCCCTCACCCGCGTCGCCCGCGTAGCCCAGCGCCTGGATCCGGCCCTCGAGCGGCGCCAGCACCTCCTGGAGGCGCGAGAGGTCGGCCACGCCGTGGACCCGCACGACCCGGGGCAGCGCCTCGCTGCGGGGCGTCGGGTCGCCGCCGGCGACGACCGTCCAGGCGAGGTCCTCCTCGGAGGCGAACAGCCTGAGAGGTTCCACGTCGCCCGGCTCGCCGGCGTCTCCGTAGCCGACGAACTCGGCCTCCGCCCGCAGCGACCGGATCGCGGTGGCCTCGGCCGCACCGGGCTCCGGAGGCGGTCGCCGCGCGGTCTCCGCCGCGAGGGCGTCGGCGATCGGCTCGGCCGCCACCGCCGCGGGGCGCCCGACGGCGTACACGATCCGCGGGGAGACGCAGCCGCCCTGCTCGTACGCGCACACGTCCCGGGCGACCGCGCCGGCGGCGGCCGCGAGGTCGGCGTCGGGCAGCAGCACGGCCGCGCCGATGCGGGGCCCGTAGGCCACCACGTCGGCGTGAGCCCCCACGCGCTGCCGCACCCCGGCGACCGCCTCGTCGCCCCCGTAGACCACGACTTTACGAGACGCCTTTACCCATACGTCTGCCGCGGGCGGCGCCGCGCCGCCCGGCCACCAGGTGGTGGCCAGGCACCGCCCCAGCAGGTCGTCCTCCTCGGCCAGGGCGCGGGCGAAGAGCGCCAGCAGGCCCGGCTCGCCCTCCGCGGTCTTCGAGAGGACGCCCGAGCGCACGACGAGGCCGCGGAGAGCGGCCGTGACGGCCACACCCGGGACGTTCCCGGCGTGGACGACGTGGAGCAGCGGCGGACCGAGGGCGCGGCGTCGGCGCGCACGGCCGACTTCCCGGTCGGCCGTCCCGTCCGCGGGCCCGGTTCCGGAGGGGGGCGTCGACGGCACGAAGCCCTCGAGGGCCCCGGGTCCGCCCAGCTCCTCGTCGACCACCGACCGGAGGGCGGCCTCCGTCCAGCACGCGGCCATCCCCTCCAGCGTCCCTCGCGCGAGGTCGTCGGTCCACCCCAGCTCGGCCACGAGCAGGGAGACGGCCTCCCGCCCGAGCGGGTCGGTGCCGTCGGCGAGTCGGAGCGCGGCACGGGAGGCCGCACCGATCACCGCCCCGAGGTCCCGCTCCCGACGCGCCCGGAGCGCGGCGTCCCGGACCGCGGCGGTCACCTTCCGGGCGTCCCGGTCGGTGAGGCGGGGCGCCTCGAACGGATGGCCGGCCGCCGTCTCCCCGGCGTGGAGGGCCCCGGATTCCCGCCCCATCCCCGGCAGGTGCGCGACGCTACGCGCCATGCGTATCCTCCTGCGCGGCGAGCAGCTCGGCGGTCGCCAGCGAGCAGCCGCGCGGCGTCGCGCCGGGCGTGCGCCCGGACCAGGCCACCCCGCCCTCCACCACCGAGCCCCGGTCCTCCGTCAGCACGGCGCACACGCTGCCGACGTTCGCGAGGTCGTGGTGGCAGAGCACCCCTTCCTCGCCGTCGGGGAGGGGCTCGAGGCTCACCGGGTCCAGGGCCCGCGTCCGCAGCCACGGCGGGCCGTACAGCCGTCCGTCCACCGGGGACGAGTATCGCTGGGAGAGGAGCTCGGTCATGCCCAGCTCGTTGACGACTCGCGACGGCGGAACGTCCAGGACCGCGGCGGCGCGCTCGAGCACGTCGCTCCGCTCGAGGCCCTCCCGCCCCTTGGCGCCGCCGGTGTCCATCACCCGCGACCCGGGCGGGAGCGCGGCGTCCGACCGTCGCTCGGCCAGCCGGCGGGACCAGGCGTCCAGGGCCAGCGTCGTGGCCAGCACGCACACCGGCCGGTCGCCGTCGGCCACCTCGCCGAGCCACGCGTCGGCCGCCTCCCAGCGGACCCCTTCGCCGTCGGCCGCGTGCACGCTCGGCTCGGTGCCGAAGCGCTCGATCACGGCGTCGACCATCCAGGCGAGGGACGAGTCGTCGCTCCGCGCGTAGGGGGGCACGAGCGAGAGCACGGGCAGCGGGGGCTCCGGTGCCGACGACGGGCGGCGGTCCGCGGGGAACCCGGCGGTGCCGAGCACGAAGTGGCGGAACGCGGCGAGGGCGGACGCGCGGTAGAGACCGGGAAAGAGGACCGGGTGGCG
Source organism: uncultured Gemmatimonadota bacterium (assembly GCA_964515425.1). GTDB lineage: Bacteria > Gemmatimonadota > Gemmatimonadetes > Palauibacterales > Palauibacteraceae > CAYVFM01. The sequence goes on from CAZEUW010000004.1 coordinate 8,311, forward strand.
GCCCCGGTGGTCCGCGCCGCGCGTCGTGCCGCTGGTCCGGAAGACGAGGGGCGCCGCGGCCGGGTCGCCCGCCACGAGGTCGACGACCCGGAAGGCGGCCGTCGGGACCGGTGGGACGTCGCACCAGCTTTCGACCGCGTCCGGCTCGATCGCGCGGCGCCGGCAATACCGCCGGTAGGGCGCCACGTGCTCGTGCTGCAACCGGAAGGCCGCCAGCGCCAGCTCCCCGAACCTCGCCTCGGACCAGGGCTCGGGCCGCGCGGCCCACCCGCGGAGGGCGTCCTCGATCTCGTCGGCGAGATCGCGGAGATCGGGCGGGAGGCCCGCCGGATGGGAGATCGGTTCGCCCCGGGCGTGCGACATGATGCACAATGTGGCCGGCGCGCCCGCACCCGTACAGTCACGAGGGAGGAAGGAGGACGCTCATGAGCGACGACGTCCGGGAGCTGCTCGAGGGCTTCCCCGCCACCGTTCGGATCCCGGTCCAGTGGGGCGACATGGACGCCTACGGACACGTGAACAACACGGTGTTCTTCCGGTGGTTCGAGTCCGCCCGGATCGAATACCTGGAGCGGTGCGGGTTCCTCGACAGCTACGAGTCGGCGCGGGTCGGTGCCATCCTCCACTCCACCTCCTGCCGGTTCCGTCGCCCGGTGCTGCACCCGGACCAGGTGCTGGTGGGGGGACGCGCCATCGAGGTCGCGGAGGATCGCTTCACGATGGAGTACCGCGTCGTCTCCGTCGAGCAGCGGGCGGTCGCCGCCGAGGGCTCGGGCGTGATCGTCTGCTTCGATTACGGGGAGGGCGCCAAGACCGCGATCCCGGAGGAGATCGCCGAGCGGATCGAGGCGCTGGAGGGCGGACCGAGCGACGCGGGCTAGGGCGGAGCCCCGATCAGTCGCCCAGGCGCAGCGTGTCGGTCATCGCCTCGCCCTCGCGGATCCAGCGCACCGCCACGGACGCGTCCGCGGGAGCGTCGAAGGGGCCACGCAGGTCCTGCGGCGTGCGGACGTCCGAGCCGCCGACGCGGACGAGGACGTCGCCGCTCCGGAGCCCGAGCTCCGCCGCCGGGGTGCCGGGCAGGACCTTGAGCACGAGCAGTCCGTGATCGACGTTGCGGAGCGAGCGCGCCAGCTCGGGGCTCACCGTCCAGAGCTCGGCGCCGAGCGCCCGGTGCGGACCGGACGGCCCCCAGACGCGTGCGACGGACCTCTCGTCCCTCTCCTCCCTGCGGATCTCGGCGCGGACGGCGCGTAGCCGCTCCCGGGCCGTCTCGAGGGCCGAGTCGCTCACCGCGCGAAGCCGCGGCGCCAGCCGCTCGAGCTGCCGCAGCCGAACGAGCTGATCGCCGCCTCGCTCCAGGAACACGCGTCCCTCCTCGTCGACGCGGATGCCCTCGAGGTCCTCGGTCCCGAAGACGACCTCGGGCGCGTCGGGCAGCTCGACGTGGAATACGCTGTCCCCAGACCCGAACACCACCCTGGGCCGGACGGCGACCGAGACCCGTCCGGGGGCCTCGGGCCTGCCGACCCGCACGGCGACGGGGGGGCCCGGGGCGGGCGGTCGGGGGGCGGGCGTGACCGTCACCGAGCGGCGCCCCCCTTCACGGCCCAAAAGCAGCTCCACCTGCTCTCCCGGCCGGAGGGCGCGGAGCCGGTCGGCCGCCGCCTCGGTCCCCAGCCGGGCGCCGGCGACCTCGAGCAGCGTGTCGCCGGGGGCGACGCCCGCCCGCTGGGCGGGGCTCGACCGGAAGACGGCGCGCACCACGAACGCGCTGCTGCAATCCCGCCTCCGATCCGCCACGGGGCCGGGCCGCTCGGAGGGACAGTCCAGCGTCTCGCGGAGCCCGATGCCGAGCCACCCGCGCGACGACTCGTCCGGCGCGCGCTGGGCTTCCAGCGCCGTCGGGGCGCAGAGCAGCAGCGCCCCCGTCGCGGCGGCGAGATACCTCGCGGCGCCCCTCACCGGTACTCCAGGGTCGCGAGGTGGAGGGCCTCGTTGAGGGCCTGCCGCTGCTCCACGACCTCGAACAGGAAGTCGTTCATCGCCGGGTCGGCCGGGTCCTCGTGCAGCGCCTCCCGGGTCGCGCGGATGACCGCGTCCAGCCGGGCCAGGTGCTCGGCCGCGGCGGCGGGGTCGCTGTAAGCCTCCTCCGGGCTCGGCCCGCGGGCACGAAGCAATTCCAGCCGGTCGAGCGCGTCCCGATAGGCGGAGCCGTCGTCGCCGGGCTCGCTCGCGGTCAGGGTGGCCGCGGAGGTGTCGGCGCCGCCCGCGGCCGTCGGGCCGACCGCGCCGTCGGGTCCGAGGTGCGTCCCCACCCCCAGTCCGCCCGCGAAGAGCAGCAGGGCGGCCGCCACCCGGAGCCAGGTGGTTCCGTCGCTCCAGGAGGGCCCGTCGGCGCGTGCGGACGGGGACGGCAGCGCAGCCTCGATCCGCTGCCATCCGTCGGCGGGGGGCTCCAGGTCGTCCATGGCGGAGAGCGCCATGCGCATCCGCCGCAGCGTCTCGAGCTCGCGCCGGCACGATTCACAGCGCTCCAGGTGGGCGCGGCCCTCCCCGTCCTCTTCGCCGTCGAGCAGCGCCGAGAGGCGCTCCCGCTCCAGGTGCTCCGTCGATTCAGCCGTCACGGTTCGCTTCACTCCGCCCCTGCGGGGGCGCGATGTATTCCCTCATTCGTGCTCGTGCCTTGTGCAGCTGGGACTTCGACGTCCCGACCGCCACGTCCAGCCGGTCGGAGATCTCCCGGTGGGTCAGGCCCTCCACGTCGTGCAGGACGAGCACCTGCCGGTATCCGTCGGGCAGGCGGTCGAGGGCCTCCTGCAGCACCTTCTGGTTGATCACGGCGTCGTCCACCGCGGAGCTGCTGCCGTGGATCCCTTCCGCGGGCGCCTCTTCCTCCAGCTCCCGGTGTCGGCTGTCGCTCCGGAGCCGGTTGAGCGCCGTGTTCGTCGCCAGCCGATACATCCAGGTGCCGAACGACGCGTCGCCCCGGAACAGGTCCAGCTTCTCGAACGCACGGATCCACGCCTCCTGGGCCAGGTCGTCGGCGAGCGCCTCGTCGCCGGCGAGCCGGCGCACGACCGAGTAGACCCGACCGGAATGCTCGTGGTAGAGACGCTCCATGGCGGCGCGATCCCCCGCGCGCGCCCGCTCCACCAGTTCATGTCGACCCACCGCTCTCCTTTCTCGACCACCCGTTGGATACACGCGGCGCCGGAAGGGTTGCCCGGGGGGGACGGCCCACCGGTGGCCTCAGCGCCGGCGCGCCGCGAGCCGCACCACCGCCGGCGTCGCCCACCACGCGAGCCCCGCCACGGCGAGGCCGGCCAGCGCGTCGACGCCGTAGTGGAAGCGGCCGTACACGGTCCCGACCGTGAGCAGCACGACGAAGGGGAGCAGAGCCCGGAACCAGCCCCGCGCCTCCCGGCGCACCGCCAGCAGCGCCGCGGTGGCGGCGGCCACGTGCGAGCTGGGGAAGGCGGTCCCTTTCGAGGAGCCCGCCTCGAGCACCGCGTGCACGACGGCGTACATCGGCCCCTCCGCGGGCGGTCCGGCGATCCGCGGGAAGAGGTAGCGGGGGCCCGCCACGGGGAAGACGGCGAAGCACAGGTAGCAGAGGAAGAAAGCGAGGCCCACCGTGACCGCGAACCGCTCCAGCCCCCCGTCGTCGGAGGCCCGATACGCCCCGATCGCGGCGACCGGCACCACGAAGTAGTAGGAGAAGTATCCCAGGTGCAGCGGCTCGGAGAGCCAGAGCCAGGGCGCGGATCGGGCCGCCTCGACACTGAGCTGCGCGCCGAACAGGGCGATCTCCCACGCCTGCACGGTGGTGTCCAGGTAGCCGGGCCTGACGAGCTGGTTGAGCGTCTGGAGCTCCGTGTAGAGCAGCGGCGTCACCAGGACGGGGAGCAGCAGCCGGAGGAAGCGGGCGAGCGTCGCGGCCGGCAGCGGACGGCGCGCCGCCCACACCACCGCGGCGATGCCCACGACGTGGGCGGCCGCCAGCAGCAGACCGGTGGAGGTCAGGGTCGCCGCCGCCAGCAGGCCCGTGGCCGCCAGGTAGGCGGCCAACAGGTAGTCCCCGGCCGGCGCCCGGTCCGTCACCGGCGACGGGTGAGCGGCGGCGGCGCTCACAGCCAGCCGATCTCGCGGTACCAGGCGGCCGTCCGCGCCAGCCCCTCGGGCAGCGGGACCCGGGCACGCCAGCCCAGGGCCTCCTCCGTCGGGGTCGGGTCGGCCGTCCAGGTGTGGCGCGCCAGGTCGCGCGCCCGCCGCCGGTCGAACAGCGGCGCCCGCCCCGTGACCCTGCCCGTCGCCTCGGCCAGGGCGCCGACCCCCTCGGCGAGCAACCCCGGCACCGGCACGGTCCGCACGCGGCGCCCGAGCGCCTCGGCGAGGCCGTCGGCGACCTCGCCCCATCCGTACCGTCCGGGCTCGACCACCGGCCAGGGGCCGTAGCCCGCGTCGGACTCGAGCGCGGCGACCACGGCCGCCGCCGCGTCGGTCGCGTAGACGGGCTGGAGCGGGCCGCCGCCGGTCGGCACCGGCAGCCAGCCCCGGGCCGCGGCCCGGAACAGCGTCAGGAGGTCGTCGTCGCGGGGCCCGTAGACGCCGCCCGGCCGCAGCACGACCACCTCCATGTCGCCGTCCAGCGAGGCGAGGGCGACCTCCGCGGCCCGTTTGCTCCGGCCGTAGGCGCTGGCCGGCCCCTCGGCCCCGGTCGGACCGCGCGCGGCGAGGCTGCTCACGAAGACGAAGCGCTCCACGCCCGCCGCTCCCGCCTCCCGCGCGAGCCGCTCGGTCGCCTCCACGTTCACCGTCCGGTAGAGCTCCGGCCGGGCCGCGACGGTGACCCCCGCGACGTGCACCACCCGGTCGACCCCCTCCAGCGCCCGCCGCAGGGCCGGCCCGTCGCGCAGGTCCGCCTCCACCGTGTCGACGGGGAGGTCCTCCAGCCAGCGCAGCGAGCTGCTCGCCCGCACCGTGCAGCGGGGGGTGTGGCCCCCGGCGTGGAGCGCCTCGGCGACGTGGCTCCCCACGAAGCCCGTCGCCCCGGTGAGCAGCAGCGCCCCGGTCACAGTCGTAAAGCGGTCTCGTAAAGCATACGGCTCATGGCGGCCGTCAGCCGTTCGCGGCGCCGGCACCGAGCGGGCGGTCGTACAGCCGGTACCGCTTGTGGACCTTCGCCCCGAACCGCTCCAGGGGACGCCGCATCGCCTCGTTGTCCTCCAGGATCCAGGAGAACTCGCCCTTGTAGAAGCCGAGCTCGAAGCCCCGCCGGAAGGTCTCCAGGTAGAAGAGCGCGTCCAGCCCCTTGCCCCGGTACTCCTCGACCAGCCCCAGCGTGATCACCCGGATCGCGTCCACCTTCCGCCGGTGCCACAGGATCTTCGCCAGACCGAAGGGGAAGAGCCGCCCGTTCGCATGCCGGATGGCCTGGTTGAGGTCGGGCAACGACAGGGAGAAGCCGACGGGCCGCCCCTGCCCGTCCTCGGCCAGCAGCGCCAGCTCGGGCTCGACGACCGGCTTCAGCTCCGAGGCCATGTGGGCGAACTCCGCGTCCGTCATCGGCACGAAGCCCCAGTTGTGCTCCCAGGCGGCGTTGTAGATCTCGCGGATGCGCTCGACCTCGCGGTCGAACTCGGACATCCGCATCGGCCGGACGGTGATCTCCGGATAACGGCGGCGCACCAGGGACTCGGCCCGCACGAGATACTCCGGCGGCTCGTCCCTCTCCAGCCAGTAGGCGAGCAGCGTCTTCGCCTCCCGGAAGCCCTGGCCGAGCACGAGCTCCTCGTACCACGGCGGGTTGTAGGTCATCATCAGCGCCGGCGGCCGGTCGAAGCCCTCGATCAGCAGGCCGGCCTCCTCGTTGGTCGAGAAGCTGGCCGGCCCGCGCATCGTCTCGAGCCCGCGCGAGCGGAGCCACCTGCCCGCCGCGTCGAAGAGCGCCGCGGCGGTCCGGTCCGACCGCTCGCACTCGAAGAAGCCGAAGAAGCCGACGGGCTCGTCGTGGAACTCGACGTGGCGGCGGTTGTGGACGGCCGCGATCCGGCCGACCGGCCGGCCCTCGCGCAGCGCCAGGAAGAGCCGCACGTCGGAGTGCTCGTGGAAGGGGTGCTCCGACGCGTCGATCCGGCTCCGGACGTCGGCGAGCAGGGGCGGGACCCAGTTCGGGTCCCCGCCGTAGATCGACCAGGGGAGGCGGACGAAGGCCTCGCGGGCGTCCCGGCTCTCGGCCGGCACGACCCGGAGCGCGCTCACCGGTCGGCGCCGACGGGCCGCCGGGCGCTCAAATCACGCCCAGCTCGGTCCCGATCCGCTGGACGGTGTCGAGCACGGAGTCGAGCTGCTCGTCGGTGTGGGTGGCCATGAAGCTCGTGCGCAGCCGGCAGCTCCCCTCGGGCACGGCCGGCGGCACCACGGGGTTGGTGAACACGCCCGCGTCGAACAGCTTGCGCCAGAAGACGAAGGTCGTGTCGCGCGGCCCGACGAGGATCGGCACGATCGGCGTCTCGGTGGGGCCGATGTCGAAGCCCATCTCGCGGAAGCCGTCCATCATCTTACGCGTGTTCTCCCACAGGCGCTCGCGCCGCTCGGGCTCCTCCCGGATGATCCGGAGCGCCTCCAGCACCGTCGCCACCGCGGCGGGCGGCATGCTCGCGCTGAAGATGAGCGCGCGGGCGTTGTTCTGGAGGTACTCGATCACGGTGTCGTCGCCGGCCACGAAGCCGCCGATCGACGCGAGGGACTTGCTGAAGGTGCCCGTGATCAGGTCCACCTCGTCGGTGAGGCCGTAGTGGGCGGCGGTGCCCTCGCCGTTGGGCCCGACCACGCCGATCGCGTGCGCGTCGTCCACGACGAGCGCGGCGTCGTAGCGGTCGGCCAGCTCCGTGAGCACCGGCAGGTCGGCGAGGTCGCCCTCCATGCTGTAGACCCCGTCCACCACGATCAGCTTTCCCCGGCTGTCGCGCTCGGAGTCGAGCATCCGCTCCAGCGTCTCGAAGTCGCCGTGGTTGAAGCGCTGGACGTCGCCGAAGCCGAGACGGGCCCCGTCCTGGATGCAGGCGTGGTCGAGCTTGTCCACGAAGGCGGTGTCGTTGCGGCCGATCAGTGCGCTCAGGGTCCCGAGGTTGGTCTGGTAGCCGGTGCTGAAGACGAGCGCCCGCTCCTTGCCCACGAAGTCCGCGAGCTCCTCCTCCAGCCGGTTGTGGAGGTCGAGGTTGCCGTTCAGGAACCGGCTGCCGGTGTTGCCGCTCCCGTACTGGTCCAGCGCCTTCTTCGACGCCTCGATGATCCGCGGGTCGTGGGTGAGCCCCATGTAGTTGTTCGAGCCGACCATGATCTTCTCGTGGCCGTCGATCAACACCGTCGTGTCGTGCGACTCCTCGATCTCCTGGAAATAGGGATAGAGGCCCGCCTCCCGCAGGTCGCGGGACATGGTGAAGTTCTCGCATTTCGCGAAAACGTGCATGCCGGTCCGGATCCTCGTAGGGTCGGTGAACGAGATGTCGGGGGGCGAAGCGGGGCGGCCGCAGGGCCGGCGCCGCGAGCGTGGGCCGAAGCTACCGGCGCCCTACGCGGCCGGCAAGAACGCGGCGTCCCGGGAACTCCGGCGTCGCCGCCACCGTTGCCCCGCTCCGGATCGGGACGGGAGCTTTCGTCCCGGACCTGACGCCCGACGAGCGCAGCCAGCCGAGGAGCCCGCGACATGTCCCACGAGTACGACCTCGTCGTGATCGGTGGAGGGACGGCGGGCCTGGTCGCCTCGGCGGGGGCGGCCGGCCTCGGGGCGAAGGTGGCCCTCCTGGAGCGGGACCGCCTCGGCGGCGAGTGCCTCTGGACCGGGTGCGTCCCCAGCAAGGCCCTGATCGGCTCGGCGCGCCTCGCCCGTGCGATGGACCGCGCCGGCGAGTTCGGCCTCCCCTCCGCCGGGGTCGAGGTGGACGCCGCCGCCGTGCTCGAGAGCGTCCGGGCCGCCCGGGCCCGCGTCCAGCCCCACGACGACCCGGACCGCTTCCGGGAGATGGGCGTGGAGGTCGTGGAGGGGGTCCAGGCCCGCTTCCTCCCGGACGGCCGGGTGCAGGCCGGCGACCGGGTCTACGACGGCCGCCGGACCCTGATCGCCACCGGCAGCCGGCCGGCGGTCCCGCCCGTGGAGGGGCTGGAGGCGGCCGGCTTCGTCACCCACGAGGAGGCCTTCGACCGGGAGACGCTCCCCCCGTCGGCGATCGTCCTGGGGGCCGGCCCCATCGGCGTGGAGTTCGCCCAGGCCTACGTCCGCCTCGGGGTCGAGGTGACGCTCGTGGAGACGGAAGAGCGCGTCCTCCCCCGCGAGGACCCCGAGCTCACCGCCCTCCTCCGCGAGATCCTCGAGGAGGAGGGCGTCCGGGTGCTCACCGGCCACCGCGCCGTGATGGCCGGGCGGGAGGGAGAGGAGCGCACGCTCCGGATCGAGCCCGTCGGCGGCGGGGCGGGCTCGGAGGGACGTGACCTGAGCGCGCGGGAGATCTTCGTGGCCGCCGGCCGCAGCCCCGCCGTGGAGGCGCTGGGGCTGGAGGCGGTCGGAATCCGCGTCGGGCCGGACGGGATCGAGGTGGACGGCGCGCTCCGCACGACGCGGTCCGGGGTGTTCGCCGCGGGCGACGTCGTCGGCGGCCACCTCTTCACCCACGTCGCCGACCACGAGGCGCGCACGGTCGTCCGCAACGCGCTGTTTCCCTTCGCGGCCGAGGTCGACTACTCGGTCGTCCCCTGGTGCATCTACACCGAGCCCGAGCTGGCCCGCGTGGGCCTGTCGGAGGCGGAGGCGCGCGAGCGCCACGGGGACCGCGTCGCGGTCTACCGCTACGACCTCTCCGACCTCGACCGGGCGATCACCGACCGCGAGGCCCTGGGGCTGGTGAAGCTGGTGGCCGGCCCGAAGGGGGAGCTGCTGGGCGCCCACCTGCTCGGCCCGCGGGCGGGGAGCCTGGTCTCCGAGGCCGCCCTCGCCCTCCGCGAGGGGACGAAGGTCACCGGGCTGGCCGACCTGGTCCATCCGTATCCGACCCTGTCGGAGGGCATCCGGCGGGCGGCCCAGGAGGCGCACCGCGCCCGGCTCACCCCCCGGGTCGAGCGCTGGCTCGACCGCTGGTTCCGGCTCGCCCGGCGGCTGGGGCTCTGAGGTGGGGTGGAACCGGGACGCGGGGTCGGACCGTACGAGGAAGCATGACGCCGCGCTCCTCAGACTCCCTCGCCGACGGCCGCTTCGGACGCGCCGCGCTCCTCGCCGGCCTGTGCCTCGCGCTGGTCGGCTGCGGGGTGACCGGGCGGCCGGGGCCGGTGGTCGTCGACGAGCCGAGCCCCGCGGCCGACACGGCGCCCTCCGAGGCGGCCGGGCTCCCTCACGGGGGCCTCCGCCCCGTGCAGCCCCCCCAGCCGAGGCCCTGGCTCCCCGTCGGCCTCCGCTGGAGCCCGACCGACCCCCGGGAGGGGGAGGCCGTCTTCCTCTCGCTCCTGCAGCCGGTCACCGGACGCGAGCCGCTCGGCGTGGAGGCCGCCGTCGGCGGACGGCCCGTGCCGCTGGCCCGCACCGACGCCGGCTGGTTCGGCGCCGCGCCGCTCCCGATCGGCGAGCAGGGCCCGGCCACGCTCGAGCTGCGCTTCCGGTTGCGGGACGACAGCACCGTGGTCCAGCGCGCGACGATCCCGGTCGCCGACCGCGAGTTCCCGGCGACGACGCTGCGGGTCGCGCCCGGCTACTCCGACCCCTCCCCCGACGCCCTCCGGCGGATCCGCGAGGAGCGTCGGCGCATCACCGCCGTGCTGGCCCGCGCGACCCCGGACTGGTTGCCGGAGGACCCCTTCCTCAGGCCGAGGGAGTCGCGGGTGACGAGCCCGTTCGGCCAGCGCCGCGTCTTCAACGGCGAGCTGCGGAGCCGGCACACGGGCCTCGACCTCGCCGGTGGGACCGGAGCGCCGGTGCGCGCGGCCGCCCGGGGGAGGGTGGCGCTGACCGGGAGCTTCTACTTCGCCGGCAACGCGGTCTACCTCGACCACGGTCTCGGCGTCTACACCGGCTACTTCCACCTCTCCGAGCTGGCGGTGGCCGAGGGGGACACGGTGCGGCGGGGCGAGGTCGTCGGCTCGGTCGGCGCCACGGGCCGGGTGACCGGCCCGCACCTCCACTGGTCGCTCTACGTGGGGGGCGTCGCGCTCGACGCCGGCGGCCTGCTGAGGACGTCGCCGATGTGGGAGCAGGGGTGGGAGGAGGCGGCCCCTGCGCGCTGAGCCCGGCCGGACGACGGTGACGGCCGCTCGCTGCACAGCTTGCCCGGTCCGGGGGCCGCGGGCAACTTGGCCCGGCACCGGCCGCACCCGTCTCCCAGCCACACCCGCACCCCTTTCGACCTGATCAGGGACGACGTATGACCCAGCTGGCCCTCGTCCTCGGCGGCTCCGCCTCCCTGGGCGCCTACAGCGGAGGAGCGCTCGACGAGGTCTTCCGAGCGCTGCGGCGCGATCGCAGCGGTGGCGTCCGAGTGGGCGTGCTCACCGGAGCTTCGACCGGCGCGATCGCCGCCGCCCTCGGTGCGCGCGCCGCGGTCGTCAACCCTTCGCTCCTGCCCTGGGCGGAGAAGTTCTGGCGGCGCGGCCTGCGCGACGAGCTGCTGCTCGACGCCGACCGCACGGACCGCTCCGGGTGGCTCTCGGCGGGCCCGCTCGAGGAGCTGCTGGGAGAGCTGGTGGCCGGCGACCCGGCGGCCGACGACGGCGCCGCCGGCGTCCTCGGCGAGCAGCTCGCGCTCGGCTTCGCTCTCCAGCGGCTCGGACCGGCGCCCTCGACGACCGCCGGGCGACCGGGCGAGGAGGTCGTCTTCCGGCTGAGCGCCTCGCACGGCGCCGGCCACGAGGTGTGGGGCCGCGTGCTCGAGGCGGCGCTCGCGGGCGCCTCCCTCCCGCTCGCCTTCCCTCCGCGCGTCACGGCCGGTCCCCGGCGCGAGGAGGCGGAGGGGCGGCCGCGGGTGGGCGACGGCCTCGCCACCGAGCGGCCCCTGGCGCTGGCCCGTCGGCTCGCCCTCGGGCACCCCGCCTCCGACCGGGAGTGGCGGTTCCTGGTCGTGGCGCCGGGGCTCGCGGCCCGCGATCGACCGGGCGAGCGGGCCGTCCCGACCGGGGTCGCCGACGTGGCGCGCGCCTTCGTCCGCTCGGCCGCCGGCCGCGGCATGGCGCTCGACCTGCTGCGGGCGGCCGACGAGGAGGAGAGGGGCGGTCTGCTGCGGGACCTCGTCACCCGTCTGCCCGACATCCACGGCCGGCTCGAAGATCCCGAGGCGGTCGGCCTGGGGCGTCGGGTGGGGGAGCTGGCGGAGCGGGTCGCGGAGTGGGAAGTCGAGCGCGGCGCCTTCCGCTCCGACTCGCCCGATCCCGTGCTCGACCACCTGGACCGCGAGCTCGCACGGATCCAGGAGCGTGGCGCCTACGCCGCGGCCTTCGCCGAGGTGGACGGGAGGGCCGGTCGCACCCGGATGGCGAAGCTGGTCTACGTCCTCGAGGCGGTGGCCGGCCTGCGCGGGCGGCAGGACCAGCGCGTCCACCTGATCGCTCCCGAGGGGGACCGGCCGCTGGCCGGCGAGGCGATGGCGGGGCTCGGCGGCTGGTTCTCGAGCGCCGCGCGGGAGTCGGACTTCGCCGCCGGACGACGGGACGCGCGGCGGGTCCTGGAGGGAGCGCTCTCCGACGCGGTGAGCTACGAGCCCGAGGCCGACGCGGTCGATCCCGCCGGGGGCGGGACTTTCTCGATGACCTCCGCGGAGCGGGACCGGCTCCGCGCCTTCCTGGCCCGAGAGGTGGACCGCCGTCTGGACGGCCTCGCGCCCTCCGGGCTCCGCGGGCTCTTCTTCGGCTGGGCCCGGCCGGCGGTCCGGGAGCGGGCGGTGGACCGGCTCTTCGAGGAGCTCACCTCCGGCTGACCCGCGCCTTCCGGCGGGCCATCGGGCGCCGGACCAGGCCCGTGGGGCCGCTCAGGCCGCCGGCTCCCAGGATGCGATCCGGCCGGCCACGGCGGACGCCATGACCGTGTAGGGGCTGGCGAGGTAGACCTTTCCCGGCCCGCTCCGGCCCGGGAAGTTCCGGTTGATCGAGCTGATCGTCACCTCGTCCGGCGAGGTGCTCACCCCGGGACCCGCGTTGATGCAGGCGCCGCAGCCGGGCGCGAGCACGTCGACGCCCGCCTCCCGGAAGACCGCGTCCCAGCCGCGCTCCTCGGCCTCCCGCTCCACGTCGATCGAGCCGTACTGGACGTAGCAGCGCACGTTCGGCGCGACCCGCTCGCCGCGCTCGAGCGCCTCCGCCAGGACCCGGGCGTACATCTCCATGTCCTCGCGCTTGGAGCCGGTGCAGGAGCCGGCGAAGACGATGTCCAGCGGGACCTCCCCGCCGAGCTCGTCGACCGGGACGCCGTTGCCCGGGTCGCCCGGCAGGGCCACCATCGGCGTGATCTCGGAGGCGTCGATGTCGAGCGTCCACTCGTAGGTGGCGTCGGGGTCGCTGGCCAGCCCCCCGATCCGCTCGCGCAGCTCGTCGGGATCCGTCCCCCGCCGCTCGGCGAGCCACCGCACCGTCGTCTCGTCGGGCGCGACGATGCCGGTGAACGCGCCCACCTCGGCGGCCATGTTCGTGAGCGTGGTGCGCTCGTCGATCCCGAGCGCCTCGACCGCCGGCCCGGCGTACTCGATGATCTTCCCGATCGCGTGCCCTTCCTTCACGTAGGGGTGTCGGAGGATCTCGAGGATCATGTCCTTGGCGGTCACGTTGGGCGGTTTCTCGCCTGTCAGCCGGATCCGCACCGAGGGCGGGACCTCGACCCGCACGTCGCGCGTGGCCCAGGCGTTGACGATCGCCGTCGTCCCGACCCCGAAGGCCACGCACCCGAGCGAGCCGGCGTGGGGGGTGTGCGAGTCGCTGCCCACCACCACCTGGCCCGGCAGGGCGTACCGGTCCTGGACCATCACGTGGCAGATCGCCTCGCTCCCGGTGCGGTCGGGGAGCTCGCCGTGCAGCGTGACGCCCTGCTGCTCGGCGAAGGAGCGCTGGCGGTCGTGGAGCGCGTGGGCGGCGTCGAGGAGCCCCTGCTCCTTCTTCTCCTCGCTGATGACCTCGTCGAGGAAGGCCAGGTGGTCCCGGAAGAAGTAGACGCTCTCGGGCTCGGCGATCCCGGCGTCTTCGCCGGCGAACTCCCGCCAGAAGGTCGAGGCCATCGGGGTGACGTACTCGTGGCTGAACCGGATGTCGGTGCGGACGAAGCCCGTGTCCCCGGCCTCCACCGCCGGCACGCCCACGGCGTCCCGCTCGAGGTCGGTCACCCAGTGGTCGGCGAGGATCTTCTCGGCGATCGTCTGGGGACGGTCCGGCGTCGTGTCGACGCCCGGGACGCTCACGCTCCCCTTCAGGCGGGCGACCGCGTACTCGCGCCCCCGGCGGTGCTCGTTGCTCCCGCCCTCGATCGGCCCCGCGGCGTCGGGGGCGGCCGCCTCGAGCGGGATCTCCTCGCCGCGCCGGATGCGGTCGATCAGCGAGAAGTCGGTCGACGCGAGCAGCCCGATGTTCTCGCAGTTCTCCCGGTAGATCCGCTCGATGTTCTCGGCGATGACCACCCGGATGCCGGCGCACTGCTCGGCGTAGGGAGAAGCCTCCCGGCTCGATCCCTTGCCGCGGCGCTTCCCGGAGACCGACGCGACGAAGCCCCGGCCGAGCACGTCCCGGGGTCCGATCGGACGCTCGCCGCCCGTCTCGAGCCCCACGTACGGATACTCGCCCAGCTTCTCGTCGAAGTAGTAGCACACCCAGCCGGGCGTGATCTCGTCGGTGCTGATGTCGTCGCGGAGCGGGATGGAGGGGTCCCAGTCCAGCTCCTCGCCCCGCAGCTGGCGCCGGATCAGCTCGGGGTCCTCGGTCAGGAAGAGGATCCGCCCCTCGAGGCGGATCGAGTCCGGGCGCTTCCGCGCGTCGCGATCGGCCAGCTCGTCCAGCATGGAGTCTCCGTGATCCCTGCGGTGTGGATGTGCCGCCGGCAGTCCGTCCGGAGCGCACGGCGCGCCCCTCCGGCAGCCCGTGAATCTAGGGGCGGCGGCGGAACCGGGCGAACCCTCAGAGGGCGAGCCTCCCGAGCAGCTCGAGCGCCTCCTCGATCCGCCCCGAGGGGGTCTCGACCTGGAGGCCGTCGGCCAGCGTGCGCGCCGCCCCGGCGATCTCCGTCGCGATCTCGAGCCCCTCCTCCCGGGCGGCCTCGCTCCCGCGCTCCTCGGCCTCCCGCATCCGCCGGAGCACGGCTCCGGGCACGGAGACGCCGGGGAGCTCGTTGCTCGCGTACTCCACGTCGCGGAGGCTGACGAGCGGCCAGACGGTGGCGACGACCGGGATCCGGGTGCCCTCCCGCTCGGTCCGCTCCAGGAAGGCCTCCAGCCGGTCGACGTCGAACACGGGTCGCGTGATCGCGAAGTCGGCCCCGGCGTCGACCTTCCAGTACCAGCGCCGCATCTCCCGCTCCCGGTCCTCGGCGGCGGGCGCCACGCCCACGCCGACCACGAAGGCGGTGCGGCTCCCCAGCGGATGCCCTCCCACGTCCTCGCCCCGGTTCAGCCGGACGGCGAGGTTGGCGAGCCCGATCGAATCGACGTCGAAGACGGCGGTCGACTCGGAGTAGGGGCCGGTCTTCGGCGGATCGCCGGTGACGAGCTGGAGGTTGCGCACCCCCATCGCGTCGGCACCCAGCAGGTCGCTCCCCATCCCCAGGAGGTTCCGGTCCCGGCAGGTGTACTGGGCGACCGCCTCCACCTCCGCCTCGCGCTGCAGCAGGCCGGCCGCCGCCAGCACCGACATCCGCAGGCTGGACCGGGGGGCGTCGACGACCGTCACCGCGTCGACCCCGGCCGCCCGGAGCCTGCGGCCGTCGCCGAGGAAAATGGCGGGGTCCGTGCCCTTGGGCGGCGGCATCGCCACGCTCGTCACCGGCTCGCCGCGGGACAGCTTCGCGCCCCACGGCGAACGCTGGTCCAGCGGCACGGGCGCCATCCCGTCGTCCCCTTCCTCGTCGTCGGGCGCCATCCTGGCCGGCGTCCCGGGCTCGGGGGAGAGCGCCCGGAGCTGTTCGCCCATCAGGCGGATGTGCTCGGGGCTGGTCCCGCAGCAGCCGCCCACGAGGCGAGCGCCCGCCTCCACCAGCTTCCGGGTGTAGGACGCCATGTAGTCGGGCGAGGCCATGTAGATCTTGCGGCCCTGGACCTCCTTCGGAAGTCCCGCGTTGGGCAGGGCGGAGACGGGCAGCCGGGTCGCCGCCGCCATCTCCCGCACCGCCTCGACCAGGGTGGCGGGTCCGACGCTGCAGTTCAGCCCCACCGCGTCGGCGCCGAAGCCCTCGGCCTCCCGCGCCACCGTCGCGGGCGCGTCGCCGTAGCTGGTCTGCCCGTCGGACTGGATCGTCATCTGCGCGACCACGGGCAAATCGGCGGCCTCGCGGCAGCCGGCCACGGCCTCGGCCAGCTCCGAGAGGTCGCTGAACGTCTCGCACACGAACAGGTCCACGCCGCCGGCGGCCAGCGCCTCCGCCTGCTCGCGGAACGCCGCCCGCGCCTCCTCCCGCGAGGTCGGGCCGTAGGGCTCCAGCCGGACCCCGAGCGGTCCCACGCTGCCCGCGACGAAGCGGTCCTCTCCGGCCACCTCGCGGGCAAGGGCCGCCGCCGCCCGGTTGATCGCGGCGACCTCGCCCTCCAGCCCGTAGGACTGGAGCTGGAAGCGGCTCGCGCCGAAGCTGTTCGTCTCGAGGACGTCCGCCCCCGCGCGCCGGTACGCCCGGTGGATCTCCCGGACCAGCTCGGGCTCGGTCCGGGAGAGGTCGTCGTAGCAGCGGTTGATGAAGACGCCCCGCGCGTAGAGCTCGGTCCCCATCGCTCCGTCGAACAGGATGGGCGAGCCCTCCTCGAGGGCCTCGCGGAAATCGGGCATCGCTGCGGGCCTCCTGCCTTCGTGTGTGGCGCGAGCCTTGCGCTCCGCGGTCCATAGGCGGAGCCGTGCGTGGACACTCCGTGCAGGAGCCGCACCGCGGCGTCGCCGCGGGCCGCGGGTCGCGGTGATCCGCCGCCCCGGCCGACCGCCGTGCGGCCGACACGGGACCCAGCCCCGAGGGAGGCGAGTCGCAGCCATGGAGCACGATCGCACAGGCGTCCTCGTAGCCGGCGGCACCGGCTTCCTCGGCTCCGCCTTCGTGCGCGAGCTCCACGACGCCGGCCGCCGCGTCGTGGTCCTCACGCGCGACCCCTCGAAGCTCGCCGACCGCTTCCCGGGGCGGAAGGTGGAGGGTCGGGAGGGCGACGTCACGCGCCCGGTCACGCTCGAGGGCGCACTGGACGACGTGTCGGTCGTCGTCCAGTCGGTCCAGTTCCCCGGCTTCCCCGTCGAGCGCCCCTCCCGGGGCCACACCTTCCGGGAGGTGGACGGCCGAGGGACGGCCAACGTCGCCGCCGAGGCGAGCCGGGCCGGCGTCGACCGGATGGTCTACCTCTCGGGCGTGGGCGCCGACCCCGACTCCGAGAAGCCGTGGTTCCGCGCCAAGGCCATGGCCGAGCGCGCCGTCCGGGAGGGCACGTTCGCGCACTCGATCGTCCGGCCCTCCTGGGTCTACGGGCCCGGGGACCGGAGCCTGAACCTCTTCGCCCGCATGGTCCGCTGGATGCCGGGCGTCTTCGTCCAGCTCGGCGACGGCGAGCAGCGGCTGAACCCCGTCTTCGTCGGGGACGTCGCCGCCGTCGTGGCCGCGGAGGTGGAGCGCCCGGACGGCGCCGACGTCCTGTTCGAGATCGGCGGCCCGGTGACCTACACGATGGACGGGGTCGTCCAGGTGGTCATGGACGTGCTCGGGCGCCGCAAGACGATCGTCCACGTCCCGAAGGCCCTGGCGCGGGCCGGCGCCGCCGCGGCCGAGCTGGTGCCGGGGCGGCCGATGTCGCGGTCGGCGGTCGAGTTCGTCACGCAGGGCGCGGTCGCCGACCTGGGGACGCTCCGGGAGATCCACCCGGACCTCCAGCTGACGGCCCTCCAGGACGCCCTCTCGAGCTACCTCGGGTAGGGGACGGTCGGGCGTTGACCGCCGGGACGCTCCTCCTGACGGGCGCGACCGGGCTGGTCGGGAGCCACGTCGCCGAGCGCTTCCGGGCGGAGGGCTGGCGGGTGCGGGCCCTGGCGCGGCCCGGCAGCGACCTCCGGCTCCTCGAGGAGCTGGACGCCGAGGTCGTGCTCGGGGACGTGACGGCCCCCGAGAGCCTCTCCGGGGCCGCCGACGGGTGCGACGCGGTCGTCCACGCCGCCGCCTTCCTCGGGCGCTCCGCCCCCTGGGACGCCTTCCGCGACGTGAACGTGGAGGGGACCCGGAACGTCCTCACCGAGGCCGTCCGCGCCGGCTGTCCGCGCTTCCTGCTCGTCTCGTCGGTGGCGGTGTACGGTGATCCGACCCGGGTCGGAGGGAGGGTCACCGAGGAGACGCCCACCGACGCCCCCCTCGACGATCGGCAGCACTACGAGCGTTCGAAGCGGATGGCGGAGACGGCGGTGCGGCGCACCACGGACGAGGGGCCCGCCTGGACCATCGTGCGGCCCGCCGTGGTCACCGGGGAGCGCGACCGCCACTTCGCGCCGAGGGTCGTCCGGGCGGCGGCTCGGAGGCTGGTCCCGACGGTCGGCGCCGGCGAGAACCCGCTGCCGCTCGTCTACGCGGGCGACCTGGCCGAGGCGTGCCGGCTCGCGGTCACGAGCGACGACGCCGTGGGGAGGACGTACATCGTGAGCGAGGAGGACGGCATCACCCAGCGCGAGCTCCTGCGATCCGCCGCGCCCCCCGACGCGACGCTGATCCCGCTCCCGCGCCCCGCCGTGGAGGCGGCCGCCGGGCTGGCCGACCTGCTCGCCGGCCTGGGGAGGGGCGAGGACTCCCGGGTGTGGAGCGGGCGCCGGGTCCGGATGCTCGGCCGGCCCGCCCCCTTCTCCTCCGACCGGATCCGCTCGGAGCTGGGGTGGCGGCCGAGC
This sequence comes from uncultured Gemmatimonadota bacterium, assembly GCA_964515425.1. Classification (GTDB taxonomy): domain Bacteria; phylum Gemmatimonadota; class Gemmatimonadetes; order Palauibacterales; family Palauibacteraceae; genus CAYVFM01. The sequence goes on from CAZEUW010000004.1 coordinate 26,368, forward strand.
GTGACCGTCCGGGAGGGCTGGGAGCGCGCCCTCGCCTGGGTCCGCGAGGCCGGGAGGCGGGCGCCGTGACAGGGTCCGCCCTCGAGGCCCTCCGAGAGCGCCAGCGGGCGCTCGGCGCCGAGCACGGCGAGCTCCGCGGCCGCAGCGGCGCGCTCCGCTTCGGGGACGTCGAGCGGGAGCACGCCCGCCTCCGCGACGCGGCGGCGGTGGCCGACGGCCTCGACCGGGTCCTGCTGGAGGTGCGGGGAGCGGCGGCCCGCGAGACGTTCGGCGGGCTCGTCACCCAGCCGCTCGAGTCGCTGATCGAGGGCCGAGCGGTCTACGCCTTCATGCTGACCGCGAAGGGTCGCCCGGTGGCCGAGATGCGGGTGGTGCGGCTCGCCGATGCCGAAGGGAGCGGAGACGAGCGGCTCCTCCTCGACCTCCCGTCCGCCTGCCGCGAGGGCGCCGCGGAGCACTTCGGGCGCTACCTGCCGCCCCGCCTGGCGCGCGTCACCGACCGGGACGACCTGATCCGGCTCTCGGTGGTCGGGCCGGCGGCGGACGACGTCCTCGCCGCCCTGCTCGAGGCGGACGGCCTCCCGGGCGATCCGCTGGCCGCCGCGGAGCTCGGGGGCGGGGCGGTCGGCGGCCCGGCCGTCGTGGTGCGGCGGGAGGCGGCGACGGGACCCGGCCTCGACCTCTACCTCCCGGCCGACCGCGCGGCCGACGCCTGGGACGAGCTGGCCTCGGCCGCCGCGGAGCTCGGGGGCGGGCCGGCCGGCCTCGAGGCGAGGGAGGTGCTGCGCGTCGAGCTGGGCGTGCCCCGCTACGGTCCCGAGATCGGGCTCGACGTGCTGCCTCAGGAGACGGGCCAGCAGGGACGCGCCGTCAGCTTCGAGAAGGGCTGCTACACGGGCCAGGAGGTCGTCGCCCGCATCCACTACCGCGGCAAGGTGAACCGCCACCTGCGGGGGCTCCGGCTGTCCGCAAGCGCGGAGCTCCCGGCGGGGGGCGAGGCGCTGGCCGACGGCGAGCGCGACCGGGGGAGCCTCACCACCGCCGTCGTATCGCCGGCCGAGGGGCCGATCGCCCTGGCCTACGTGCGGCGCGAGGTCGAGCCGGGCGCCGAGCTACGGATCGGCGCCGCCGACGGGCCGGCCGCGGAGGTCGTCGAGCTCCCCCTCCGCGCCGCCGATCGCGGCAGCGGGATCGAGGTTTGATCGGCCCCGGCTGGGCCGCCTATCTTCGGCGGGCGCCATGGGCACCCTGAGCCGAGACGAGCTGCTCGACCTCCACCGGTACCTGCTCCTCACCCGCACGGCGGAGGAGCGGCTCGAGCGGCTCGCCAAGCAGGGCCGGCTGGTGGGCAACCTCTACCGGAGCCTCGGCCAGGAGGCGACGGCCGTGGGGAGCGCGGCCGCGCTCGAGGACGGCGACTGGCTCTGCCCCGCGATCCGGGACCTGGGCGCCCTCTTCGTCCGCGGCCTCGACGTCCGCGAGATCTTCCTCCAGTACCTGGCGCGCGGTCCCTCGCTCACCGGGGGAAAGGACACCACCACCCACTTCATCGTCCCCGAGCTCGGGCTGCTGGGCCCGATCAGCCCGCTCGGGACGCAGGTGTCGGTGATGGCCGGCCTCGCGCACGCCTTCCGGGTGCGCGGCTCCGACCGCGTCTGCCTCACCTACCAGAGCGACGGTGGGAGCCGGACAGGCGCCTTCCACGAGGGGATGAACATGGCCGCGGTGCGGGACCTGCCGCTGATCCTCGTGCTCGAGCACAACCGGTGGGCGTACTCGACGCCGAGCCGCCGCGAAGCCGCGGTCGAGAGCTGGCGCGACGTGGCCGGGGCGTACGGCGTGCCGGTCGAGCAGGTGGACGGCAACGACGTGCTCGCCGTCCACGACGCGACCGGACGCGGCGTGGCGCGGGCGCGCGCCGGGGAAGGGGCCTCGATGGTGGTCGCCGAGACCTACCGGATGCGCGGCCACGCCCAGCACGACCCCCAGCCGTACGTCGACGAGGAGGAGCTGGAGGCGTGGCGGGAGCGCGATCCCCTGGAGCGGTTCGAGGCCTTCCTGCTGGACGAAGGGCTCGTCGACAGGGAAGGCCTGTCGGAGCTCGAGGAGGCTGTCGAGGAGGAGGTCGAGCGCGCGTCCGAGGCGGCGCTCGCGGCCGACCTGCCGGCGCCCGAGGAGGCCCGGTCGCTCGTGTACGGAGGCGAGGACGACGGGGCCGAGGTGCCCTGGACGCGCCGCGAGGTGGTCGGCTACGAGGAGCTGCCGGCCGGAATCGAGGGCTGGTCCGGGCCGCGGCCCGGTGGGGAGGGCGGATGAAGGAGACGACCTACCTGGAGGCGATCCGGGAAGCGCTGTGGGAGGAGATGAAGACCGACGAGTCGGTCTTCGTGCTGGGCGAGGACATCGGCGCCTACGGCGGCGCGTTCAAGATCACCGACGGCTTCCTGGAGGAGTTCGGCCCCGACCGCGTGATCGACA
>CAZEUW010000005.1:0-28342 GCA_964515425.1 uncultured Gemmatimonadota bacterium
GGTGACCATGACCGCCCGGGGATGCAGGCTCTTGCGCAGCTCGGTCAGGCCGTGCCGCACCAGGGCCTGCAGCCGGACCGCCTTCATCCCGCCGCCGGTGGACCCCGCCATCCCGCCCATGAACATCAGGACGACCAGCAGCAGCTGGACGCCGAGCGCCCACTGCTCGTAGTCGGCCGTCACGTAGCCGGTCGTCGTCGTGATCGAGACCGCCTGGAAGAGGGCGTCCCGGAAGCTCGACTCCCACCCGTCGGCGGCGACGGCGCCCTGGACGACGAGCGCCAGCAGGATCAGGCCGGCCGAGGCCGCCAGCACCTTCGTGAAGAAGCGCCACTCGTAGTGCGACACGTAGGGTCGGAAGCCGCGCGACAGTGCGCGGTAGTGGAGGGTGAAGCTGATCCCCGCCAGGTACATGAAGAGGATCGTCACGTAGTGCACGTACGCGGAGTCGAAGGCCGCGATGGAGGCGTTCTTCGGCGAGAAGCCCCCCGTCGACAGCGTGGTGAACGCGTGGGTCACCGCGTCGAAGAGGGAGAGCCCGCCGAACAGGTAGAGCACGACCTGGGTGGCCGTGAGGCCGGCGTAGACGTACCAGAGCAGCTTGGCCGTCTGCGTGATCCTCGGCTGCAGCCGCTCCGGAGTCGGACCGGGGACTTCCGCCTTGAAGAGCTGCATCCCGCCGACGCCCAGATAGGGGAGGATCGCCACGCCCAGGACGATGATGCCCATGCCGCCGATCCACTGGGTGAGGTTCCTCCACAGGAGGATGCCGTGCGGGAGGCCCTCGATCTCGCCGAAGACCGTCGCGCCCGTGGTCGTGAAGCCCGAGATCGACTCGAACAGCGCAGCGGCGGGCGAGGTCACCGTGCCGGTGAGGAGGAAAGGGATCGCGCCGGCGATGCCGACGCCGAGCCAGCCCAGCGAGACGACCCCGTAGCCCTCCTGCACCGAGAGCTCGCGCTCGAGGCTCGTGTTCCGGAAGGCCACCAGCCCGACCGCCGCGGTGCCGCCCGCGGTCACCCAGAACGCCCACGCGTCGCCGTCGCCGTAGAAGGTGGCCACCACGGCGGTGACGGCCAGCGCGCCCGACACGGCCACCAGGAGGAGGCCGACGACGTGGACCAGGTGACGAATCCTCACGGCGTTCCCGTCGCCCCGACCCTCCTCAAGCGAACAGGTCCTCGAAGGCGCCCACGGCGTCGGGGAGCGTCACGACGATCACCCGATCGCCCTCCCGGACCGCGTCGTCACCCCGCGGCGTGAGCACGCGTCCGTCGCGCAGGATCGCGCCGACGATGCCGTTCTCCGGGAAATCGACGTCGCGGAAGGGCCGCCCGAGGATCGGCGCCCCGCCGCCGACGACGATCTCCATCGCCTCCGCGTCGATCCCCTTCAGCGTCGCCACGCTCCGCACGTTCCCGCGCCGCACGTAGCGGAGGATCGCGTTCACCGTGGACATCCTCGGCGATACGACGGCGTCGACCCCCACCCTCGAGACGAGCGGGACGTACTGGATCCGATCGATCAGGCTGACGACCTTCCGGGCGCCGCTGTGCTTCGCCAGGAGGCTCGAGAGCATGTTCGTCTCGTCCTGACCGGTGAACGCGACGAAGCCGTCCACCCCCTCGACGCCCTCCATCTCGAGCAGCTCCATGTCGGTGGCGTCCCCGTGCAGGACGAGGGCGCCCGGCAGCTCCTCGGCCAGCTCCTGGCAACGCTCGCGGTCCCGGTCGAGCAGCGTGCAGGTCACGTCGTGTTCGTGAAGATAGCGCGCGAGGTGCACGGCCTCCCGGCTCCCTCCGGCGATCATCACCCGGTCGAGGCGGTAGCTGTCGTAGCCGGCGAGGGACGGAATCTCGGCCATCTCCTCGGCCGGGCTGAGGAGGTAGATCTGGTCGCCGACCTCGATGCGGCTGCGGCCCGTCGGAATCTCGGTGACGCCGTCCCGCACGATGGCCACCGTCGTGTAGCGTCGGCCCTGAAGCTCCGCGTCGAGGGTGGCCAGCGACTTCCCCGCGACCCGCGCCCCCTCCTGGACCCTGAGCCCCATCATCTGTAGCCGTCCGTCGAAGAACTTCGCCAGGTCGGTCGCCGCCTCGGCGGTCAAGAGCTGGAACGCCTCCCAGGCGCACTCCTGCTCCGGGTTGATCATCAGGTCCACGCCGAACTGCTCGAGCGACAGGATCGAGTGTCCCCGGTAGTAATCGGGGTTCGAGATCCTCGCCACCCGAAAGTCCACGTCGAGCTCGTAGGCCGCGAGGCACGCGATCAGGTTGACCTCGTCCTTGCTGGTGACGGCGAGCATGAGGTCCATGCCCCCGATGCCGGCCTCGTCCAGGACCGGTAGCGAGGCGCCGTTCCCCTCGACCGCGATCACGTCGAGCTGCTGGCTCACGTACTCGGCCCGTTCCGGGTCGGACTCGATCACCACCACGTCCTGCTCCTCCTCGGAAAGACGCCTGGCCAGATGGAATCCCACTTCCCCCGCGCCCACGATCAGGATCCTCATCGGCGACCGCCTCCTTCGGTTCGCTCCGAGCGTCCCGATCTCTCGCGCAGCAGGCCGTGCCGCTCGATAATCTCGAGCACTCGGGCCACCGGCAGGGCCTCGGCCGTGCGGCCCCGACGGCCGGACACCGTCGTCGCCCGGAACAGGCTGTTCAGCGCGGCCTCCTCGGTGGCTTCGACCGTGGCCCGGAACAGCCCGGACAACACCGCCCCCTCCCGCAGGCGGGGCCCGTTGTCGTCCCACGTCCGGGTGGAGAAGGCGATCGCGTAGTCCCCGGACCCGTGCGACATCCATCCGCCGGTGCGGCCGATGCCGAGGAACGCGCGCCTCGCCAGCCGTGACAGCTCCCGGTGGGCCAGGGGCGCGTCCGTGGCCACGACGATCATGACCGAGCCCGCGCGCCGTCGGTTCGAGGCCGACTCCGCCGGGGCTCCGCGCTCTCCGTCGGCCGTCCGGTAGCCGTCCCCCGCGAGCTCGCGCCAGACCGGCACCCCGGCGATCCTCAGCTCGCCCCCGTAATTCGTCTGCACCAGGACGCCGACCGTCCAGCGCTTCCCTCCGGCGTCGATCCGCCGCGAGGCGGTCCCGATGCCCCCCTTCCAGCCGAGGGCGCGGGTGCCGGTCCCGGCGCCGACGCTCCCCTCCTCGACCGGCCCGCCCGACGCGGTGCGCAGCGCGCGCCGGACGTGCTCGGGTCGGACGGGGCGGGCCCGGACGTCGCTCAGCCAGCCGTCGTTGGTCTCGCCCACCACCGGGTTGATCGAGACGACCTCCCGGTTCGCCGGCGCGGCGAGGAGCGTGTCGACGAGCGCGTCGGCGGCCCGGTACACGCTGAGCGTGCCGGTGAGCAGGATCGGCGTCTCCAGCTCGCCCAGCTCGTTGACCTGGGTCGAGCCCACCAGCTTGCCGAAGCCGTTCCCGACCTCGACCGCCGCGGGGACCTCCTCGCGGAAGAGGTCGCCGCCGTGGGGCAGCACCGCCGTGACGCCGGTCCGCAGCGAGTCGCCTTCGTGGATCGTCACGTGCCCGACCCGGACGCCCTCCACGTCCGTGATCGCGTTCAGCGGCCCCGTCGGGAGCCCGCCGACGACGATTCCCGTCGCGCGGAGCCTCGGCCGCTCGGTAGCCTCGGCGCCCTCCTGCGCGACGGCGGTCGCGGTCGTCAGGGCCACCGCCGCGACGATCCCGGCCAGGACCGCGGACCCCCTCACGTGGCCTCCCCGGCCGGGCCACGCGTCCGGCTCCAGGCCGAGAGCCCGAAGGCGGCCGCGGCGACCAGCACGACCAGCGGTCCCGTCGGCAGGTCGACGCCGGCCGTCGCGGACAGCCCCGAGGAGAGCAGGAGCCCGCCGACCACCGAGGCCCCCGACGCCACCGTCGCCAGCGTCATCGTCCCCTTCAGGGTGACGGCCCAGTGTCGCGCGGTCGCGGCGGGGATGGTGAGCAGCGCGACGACGAGGAGCACGCCCACCACGCGGATCAGGAGCACGACGACGAGCGAGACCAGGCCCAGGAGGAGGACGAACAGGCGGTCGACCGGGAGCCCGACGACCTCCGCGAACTCCTCGTCGAAGGCCACGCCCTGGAGCTGGCGCCCCAGCAGTGCCACCAGCGCCAGGAGGACGAGGTCCAGCGCCGCGGCGACCCACAGGTAGGTCGGCGACACGAAGAGCAGGCTCCCGAACAGGTACGACGTGAGGTCCGGCGCGTAGCCGGGGACCGCAGCGACGAGCAGGAGGCCGAGGGCCATGCCCACCGACCAGACCATCATGACCAGGGTCTCCAACCCCTGCCGCAGGTGCCGGTAGGCGAGCGCGATGCCCACGCCGGCCACGAGGCCGAAGCCGGCGGCCCCCACCATGGGCGAGAAGCCCAGCAGGTAGCCGAGGCCGAGTCCCCCGAACGCGGCGTGGGCGAGCCCGCCGGAGATCGCGGATATCTCCTTCACGACCACGTACGTGCCCACGATCCCGCAGGCGATCGACACGAGGAGGCCGGCGATCAGCGCCCGCTGGAAGAACGGGCTCGCGAGCACCTCCATCTCACCGGCCCCCGTGCCGGCCGAGGTGTCGATGGCCCGCCTCGTGGCTCACGAGCTCGACGCCACGACCGTACGTCTTCTCGAGCACCTCGCGGGAGAGGGCCTCCGTGCCGTGGTAGTGGAGCCGCCGGTTGAGGCAGGCCACCGACCCCACCTCCCGGGCCAGGACGCCGACGTCGTGGGTCACGAGGATCACGGTCATCCGGCCGGTCAGCTCGGCCAGCGTCCGGTAGAGCTCGCGCCCCGCGCCGGTGTCCACGCTCGCCGTCGGCTCGTCCAGCAGGAGGAGCTCGGGCTCCATGGCCAGGGCCCTGGCGACGAGGGTGCGCTGCAGCTGGCCGCCGCTGAGGTTCGCGACCTGCCGTCCGGTGAGGTCGGCGAGCTCGACGGCCGACAGGGCACGCCGCGCCGCCTCGCGATCCTCGTCGCGCCATCGGGGCCCGACCCGGTGCGCCCCCAGCCGGCCCATCAGCACCACCTCCTCGACCCGGATCGGCATGTCCCGCTCGAAGCGGGCGTACTGCGGCACGTAGCCGACGCGGCCGCGCGCCCCCGCCGGCGGCACGCCGAGCACCTCGATCGTTCCCGAGGCCGGCTCGAGCAGTCCGAGCAGCAGCCGGAGGAGGGTCGTCTTGCCCGCCCCGTTCGGACCGAGCACGCCGAGGAACTCCCCCCGCTCGACGGTGAGGTCCACCTCCTCGAGGACGCGCGTCCGGCCGTAGGAGAAGCTCACGCCGCGCATCTCCACCGCGGGCACGCTCACGGGTGTCGCTCGCTCCGGTCCTCGAACGAGGCGGCGAGGGCGGCGCCCAGCGATCGCATCATCGACGGCCAGTCGGCCGCCAGCGGGTCCACGGTGACCACGCGGCCTTCCGCGAGCCGTTCGGCCACCGTTCGTGCGGCCTCCGTGGAGAACTGCGGCTGAACGAACACCTCGTCGACGCCCTTCTCCCGTGCTTCGCGGAGGACGGCGGCCACCTCGGCGGGACTCGGTTCCGAAGCGCCGCGCTGGATCACCATCTGCTCCAGGCCGTACGATCGCGCAAGGTATCCGAGCGCCGGATGGAAGACGAGGAATGCCCGCCCCGCGTGCGCCGAGAGCGCTTCGTCCAGCGCTTCCTCGACCTCGTCGATCTCCCGGAGGACGGAGTCGCGTCGGGCCTCGATCGTCTCCGAGGCCGAGGGCAGCTCCCCGGCCAGCGCGGCAGCCACGGCCCGCGCGATGGTGCGGGCGCACGTGGGCGACAGCCACAGGTGGGGGTCGGCGGGATCGGTCGCGCACGCCGCGCCCGAGCGGATCACCCTGAGGCCGGGACGGCCTTCCGTCAGCGCGTCCAGCCACGCGTGCTCAAAGGGGAAGCGCGGATGCCCCACCGCCACGTAGAGGCGCGCCGCGTCGACCGCACGCACTTGCGCGAGGCTGGGGTCGTAGAGGGCGGGGCTCGCTCCCGGCGGCACCATCACGGTGACCGGGACCGATCCGCCCCCGATCCGCTCGACGAACCAGGAGAGGGGAGGGACGGAGACCACCACGCTCACCGTCCCGTCCGCCCTCGGCGGCGGAGGCCGTTCCGATTGGCAGGCCGCGGCGATCACGGCGGCCGCACCGAGGAGAGTCGCCAGCAGAGCCGCGGTTCTCGGGGCCCACGCCGCCCTCGCCGTATCGCTACGATGCAACCGTCCTCCGACCTTCGGGTGAGCGGGATCGGTCCTCGGCCGGGCCAAGCTAGAACCGGCCCACCCGCTTCGCACGGGTCCGGGAACGTCACGGCCCCGGGTTTATATGCAACGGCGGATCGAAGGGAGCCTTCGACGGCGGCGTGGGGTGGCCATGCGAGGAAGCGGCGACCGACGGAATGCGGCGGCCGGACTCCCCGCCGCGGCGGTGCTCCTGGTCGCGGGCCTGCTGGTCCTCTCCCCCGAGGGGGTCCGGGCCCAGGGCTTCTCGCTCAACGAGCTGAGCAGCTGCGCCATGGGGCGTGCCAACGCGGGGGTCGCAGCGCCCTGCGACGACGGCTCGGCTGTCGTCTTCAACCCGGCCGCCCTGGCCGGGATCGACGGCTGGCGGGCCTCGCTCGGTGGCGCCCTGGTGGCCACCGGCGGCGACTTCACGGCCGATTTCACGGGTGCCGTCACCGAGCTGGAGACCGACCCGGTTCCCGCCCCTCACGGCTATCTCGCCTGGGGGCCCACCGACCGGCTCGGGGTGGCGATCGGCGCCTTCGCGCCCTACGGCCTGGCCACCACCTGGCCGCGCTCCTTCGACGGCCGCTTCTCCGGATACGACAACAGCCTCCGGACGATCTACGTGCAGCCCACCGCCGCCTACCGCCTCACGGAGGCGGTGTCCGTCGGCGCGGGCGTCGACCTCGCGATCGGCTCGGTGGAGCTCAACCAGCGGCTCGACCTGTCACAGCAGGAAGTGCCGGGCTCGAGCCTGCCGCCCGGGACCACCTTCGCGTCCCTCGGCGTCCCGTTCCACACGGACTTCGCCGACCTGCGGCTCGAGGCCGACGGCGCGACCGGCGTCGGCGGCCACGTCGGCGTGCAGGTGGAGGCCATCGACCGCCTCCGCCTCGGCGCCCGCTACCTCGGCCAGATCACGCTCGACTACGACGGCGAGGCGCTGTTCGATCCGGTGCCGACGGGAATCACGCTGCCGGCCGGAAACCCCCTGGGGCTGCCCGCAGGCACGCCGCTCGACGCGGTGCTGGAGGCGGCCGGCCTCTTCGCGACGGGCGGCGTGCTGGGCGATCAGGGCGTCGAGACGACGATCACGATGCCGGACCAGCTCGTCGCGGGCGTGGCGTTCGACGCCACCGACCGCCTGCTGCTGCTCGCGGACCTGCAGTGGATGGACTGGTCCGACTTCGACCGCGTGCACCTCGACTTCGAGAACCCCGCCACGCCGGACGAGGTGCGGGTCGAGGACTTCGAGGACACGCGGACGCTGCGGCTGGGCGCCGAGTACGACGGCGGTGACGGCATCAGCGTGCGCGGCGGCTACGCCTTCAACGAAGCCGCCGCGCCCGACGACGTCGTGACGCCTCTCCTGCCCGAGGCGAACCGGAACCAGCTCTCGGTCGGGGCCGGATGGCGCGGCCCGAACGGCATCGAGGTCAACGCCGCCTACCTGCACATCGCGCAGGACGAGCGGAGGGGGCGGACGATCGAGCCGCGGGTCGGAGAGGAGCCGAGCACGGCCCTGAACAACGGCCTCTATTCGTTCGCCGGCGACCTCTTCGCGGCCACCGTCACCTACCACTTCTGACCCTGACCGCCATGGGATCCGATCCGGACGCCCCGACGCGCCGACCGCTCCTCCCTTCCCCGCTCGCTCTCGCGGCCGCGCTCCTCGTGGGACTGGCCGCGACCGGCTGCGACGACGCGGTGCTGCAGCCGCCCGAGCCCGACGCCGGCCAGATCTTCGAGCGGTACTTGGCGCTCGGCAACAGCATCACCGCCGGCTTCCAGAGCGGCGGGATCAGCGACAGCACGCAGTCGCGCTCCTACGCCGTGGTGCTGGCAACCGGGATGGGCACGCGGTTCGAGATCCCGTCGCTGCGTCCGCCGGGCTGTCCGCCTCCCCTTACGAACGTCTTCACCGGCGAGCGCGTGGGTGGCGGCACGGCGACCGACTGCGCGCTGCGCCGCACGCCGGTGCCGCCCTTCCTCAGCAACGTCGCCGTCCCGGGGGCGGAGGTCCTGGACGCGCTGACGAACCTCGGACCGGACACCAACGCCAACACGCTGACGACCCTGCTGCTGGGGGGGCGCACCCAGCTCGCCGCCGCGGCCGAGGTCCGGCCCACCTTCGCCTCGGTCTGGCTCGGGAACAACGACGTGCTGGGCGCGGCCCTGGCGGGCGACCCGTCGCTGATCACGCCGGCTGCGACCTTCGCCGACCGCTATCGCGCCGTGCTCGACAGCCTCGAGAACGTCGCCGCCCGTTCGGGCCTGGAGGGGCTGCTCGTCGGCGTGGCCGACGTGACGCTCGCGCCCCACCTCTCGCCCGGGGCCGCCTACTGGGAGGCCGAGCAGCAGGGAGCCCTGCCGCCGACCTTCGACGTGGCGGACAGCTGCGCTCCGGCCGCGGCCGGTGGGCAGGGCGAGCAGACGCTGGTCCCCTTCGGCTACGGGTTCGGGGAGCTGTTCGCCCGCGCCGCGGCCGGGGAGCCGGTGACGCTGGACTGCCTGCTCGATCCTCCGGTGCTGACGGCCGACGAGGTCCAGCAGATCCGGGTGGCCGTGGCCTCCTACAACGCCGCGATCCAGGCGGAGGCCGAGGAGCGCGGCTGGGCCTACTTCGACCCCAACCCGCTGCTGTCCGCGAGGAAGGCGGCCGGCGAGATCCCGCTCTTCCCGAACACGCCGCCCGACCCGGCGGCGGCGAGCGCGCCCTTCGGACCGCTGTTCAGCAAGGACGGCGTCCATCCCTCGACGGCCGCCCACCGCATCCTGGCCGACGCGATGGCCGACGCCATCGACGAGCACTACGGGACCGACGTGGCGGTCACCGAGGTCGTAGGGGCCGTCGGCAGCTCCGGCTGAACCGCTGCCCCGCCGGGGGCGGAGCCCCGGCGTATCGCCCGGCCGCCGCGAGGCCGTCCGGGTGAATTTCCCGGTGGGGGACGGGCTCGGCCGTTACGGCCCGCCCCCGGGAGCCTCCTCAGACGCGGCGTCCCGACACCAGCCGGAAGATCAGGACGATCACGGCGAGCACCAGCAGTATGTGCAGGAACCCTCCGAACGTCTGGGCGCTCACCATGCCCAGCAGCCAGAGCACGAAGAGGATGACGAGTATGGTCCACAGCATGGGAGTCCTCCTCCTGTAGAAATGGCGCTCCACTCTCGGTCTCGATGACCGTGGACCTGTAAAGGGGCAGGGTTTGTGCCCGACCGAGCGGTCAGGACCCGGCTCCGTCCATCTGCCCGACCAGGACCTCGACCGCTCGCCTCAGCTGCGCGTCCTCGCCGTCGGCCCGGGCGTCCGGCCGCCGCGGCACCACGTGGTCGGGCACGGCCGGACCGTGCTCCATGTTCTCGTCGGTGGCCTTCACGTACCAGCCGCGAAACGGGAGACGCACGAACGATCCGTCCATCAGCCCCGCGCCGCCGGTCGAGATGACCGCTCCGAACGTCGGCTCGCCGACCAGCGGGCCGAGGCCGAGCGTCTTGAAGGCGTGGGAGAAGATCTCGGCGTTGGAGTAGGAGTTCTGGTTCGCCAGCGCGGCGACCGGCCTGGTCCACCACGCCTGGGGGAGGCGCTCGCCGAACGGGTAGTGGTCCCGGAAGTCGGCGTGCTGCCGATCCAGGTCGTCCGCCGCGCCGCGCGGGACGGTGTAGGCGTGCTGCGGGTAGGTGAGGACGGTCAGCAGATAGTCGGTCGTCCACCCGCCGCCGTTGTACCGGACATCCACCAGCAACCCGTCCTTGCCCTCGCCGGCCGCCTGGAGCTGGCGTTCGAAGCGCTCGAAGCTCGGCCAGTTCATCCCCTCCACGTGGATGTAGCCCAACCGGCCGTCCGAGTACTCCTCCGTGAGACGGCGCCGCTCGTCCACCCACTCCCGGTAGAGCTCGTCGTCCAGGTCGTCGGTCGGACGGATGACCACCTCGCGCTCCACGCCGTCCTCGGATCGAACCGCGAGGATCGTGCGTCGGTCGACGCGGTCGGCCAGCAGGGAGTAGAAATTCTCCACCTCGGCCACGAGCGTCCCGCCCACGGCCACGATCACTTCACCCGCCCGCAGCCGGCTCGCTTCCCGATCGGCCGGCGACCTGGGGACGACCCGCTCGATGCGCACGCCGTCCTCGACCGGATCCAGCTCGACACCGAGGAGACCGGTCTCCTCGTCCTCGGTCTCGGAGCGGTCGGGCCCGTACAGGCCGAGGTGGCTCGCGTTCAGCTCGCCCAGCATCCGGTTGAACACCGTACGGAAGTCCCGCTTCGTGGAGGCCGCCAGCGCCCGCGGCCGGTAGGTCGCCCGGAGGGCCGCCCAGTCCTCCCCGTGGAAGCCCGGGTCGTAGAAGTTGCGCTCCATGAGCCGCCAGGCCTCGTCGAAGATCTGTGCGCGCTCGGCCCGGTGGTCGATCTCCATGCGGGCCGCGAACGAGAGGGACTCCACCTCGCCGTCCTCGGCGACGATCCGCCCCAGCCGGCCGCCCTCCCGAAGCAGGAAGAGATGCTCCCCCTCGGGCCCCAGGCGCAGCCCTTCGGGGTCGTCCCCGCCGTCGGCCAGCCGCTCGACCTCCGTCCCGTCCCAGCGCGCGCTCCACACCTCCTGGTCGCCGCCGAAGTCCTTCCAGCCGTCGCGGTTGGTCACGAAGTAGAACGTCTCGCCGTCCTCGGAGATCACCACGTCGGACTCGTGCCCCGGCAACGAGGTGACCTGCGCCAGCCGCTCGTGGATGCGATCGAGATCGATCTCCACCGTGTCGGCGCCGGCGTCGGCCTCTCCTTCCCCGTCCGCGCCCGTATCCTCCGCTTCCTCCTCCTCACGCTCCTCGAGCAGCGCCCAGTCCTCGGCGGTCCGCTCCCAATCCTCCTCCCGGAGCCAGGCGAACCAGACGTCGGCGTCCCCGTTGTTGCGGAGCGAGGCGAAGCCGAGCTTCGATCCGTCGGCGCTCCATACGGGGGAGACGTCCGCCTTCGGATGCTGGCTCACGTTCACCGGGCCCTCGGACCCGTCGGCGGCCAGGACGAAGACCTCCTCGTTGAAGTCGAGGTTCGTGCGCGAGTAGGCGAGCCACCGGCCGTCCGGGCTCCAGGTCACGCCGTCGGGGACGGCCCATCCGTCCAGGAGGGCCCGCGCGTTCGAGAGGACCCCCTCCCGCAGGTCGGCCACCATCAGGGCGCCTCCCTCGACCGCGGCGTAGCCCGCGTTGGCTCGCACGTAGGCGATTCGGTCGCCGGAGGGGGAGACGACCGGCTCGCGCTCCGGCACGTCGGTGTCCGTAAGACGGACCGTCCGGTGCCGCAGGCTCCGGAAGGGATCCGGCTGCTCGGGGTCCGCCGATTCCAGGCGGTAGAGGTCGTAGTCGCCGTCCCGATCCGACGCGAAGACCAGGGTCGAGTCGCTCGTCCACGCCACGTCGCGGTCCCGATGCGCGTCGCGCGTGAGCCGCACCGTCCGCCCTTCGTCGGTCTCGTTCTCGATCAGATAGATCTCGCCCCGGACCACGAGGGCGACCCGCTCGCCGTCGGGCGAGACCGCGTACTCCGTCGCCTGGGAGGTGAAGGTCTCCCGCTCGGTGTCCAGGTGGTGCCCGTCCTGCGGGATGCGCACCTCGAGCCGGACCGGCTCGTTTCCCCGCTCCATGGTCCAGAGCGAGCCCGCCCGCTCGAAGGCGACGCGCCCACCGTCGGCCGAGACCCCGAAGCCCCGGACCCCGTCCTCGGCGTAGTCGGTGACCGCCGTGGGCTCGCCGGCGGGCGCACCGTCGTCGTCGAGCTCGAGCCGGTAGAGGTTGTAGGCCTCACCTCCGTCGCGGTCGCTCAGGAAGAGGAGCGCCCGCTCGCCCGCCCAGGCGGGCCGCATGTCGTTGCCCTCGTACTCGGTGAGCCGACGATAGCTGCCGTCGGCCGTGTCGTGCAGCCAGAGGTCGCGGTCGGCGGGGCCCGTGTAGCCGACCTTCGACGTCCGGTTGGCGCCGAAGGTGAACACGAGGAAGCGTCCGTCGGGCGAGGACGTCGGGGCGAACCCGACGGCGTCCAGGAGTCGATCCGGCGTGCCGCCGTCCGCCGGCACGTGATGGATCTCGGCCTCCCACTCCACCTGCGCCCAGGTGCGCTCGGTCGAGAACAGCAGCTCGCCGTCGGGCGTCCAGCCGCCGAGCGCGTCGTCGGTGGAGTGATGCGTCACGCGGACCATGCCGCGTCCGTCGGCGTCCATCACGAAAAGGTCCTCGTTCCCCCATCGGTCGCTCTGGAAGGCGATCCGGTCGCCCTCGGGGCTCCACAGCGGGCGGCCCTCGTACGCCTCGTGGACCGTGAGTCGGGTCGCCGCTCCGCCCCCGTAGGGGACCCGGAATATGTCGCCCTGATAGGAGAAGGCGATCGCGCTCCCGTCGGGACTGACGGCCGGCTGACGTGCGGCGAGCGCCTCCGGCGTGCCCGCGCCCGCTGCGACCGGCCCCGTCTGCTGGCCGTCAGCCCGGGTCGGGGCCATCGCCGTCCCCGCGGTGAGGAGAGCGAGCACGAGCGTGCGGGGGAAACGGCGGAATCGCATGGTGCCTCCAGGCTGTGGAGCGGTGCGTCCGCACCGGCCGGACCAGGGCCGGTCGGCGCGTCGCGTCGTCACCGGGCTTCCGATCGGATCCCAAGCATGGACCCTCGGGCACGGCTCGGCAAATCCGGCCCCGAAGCGCGTGAACCGGGACGTGACGGAGTCGGCTCGCGCCGTCGACGGCGCCGCGAGGACGTCGGCCGCCACGTGCTACGGGCAGGCGAAAGCGGGGCGGCCCGGATGGGCTCGCCCCGCTGGTGCGACGAATCGGGAGGCCGGCGGCGCAGCCGCCGCCGCCCGGCGCTACTCGACCAGGACGATCCGCCTCAGGAGGGTGCCCTCGTCCTCGCCGATGCCGGTGCCGTCGGCGTGATCGTGCAGCAGCCGGACGTAGAAGTTCCACTGGCCTTGAGGGCCACCCCGATGCCCGTGATCGGGGCTCGCGGCGACCTTCTCCATGAAGGCGGCCGCCATGTTCGACGTGGACGCGGTCACGTTGTTGCCGCCCTCGCTCGGCGAGCTCGGGTCCACGAGCGGGATGCCCCGAATCCGCTCGCTGTCGTTGACGCAGGTTCCGGTCGCGTCGGCGACGCATCCCTTGCCGTTCGCGCCGCTCGGGTCCCAATGGTGGTTGGGATCCTTATTGTCGATGTAGTTGGCGAGGTTCTGCAGGACGGACTGCTTGTTCCCGGGCGCGGCGTACACCGGCTCGCCGGTGGCGACCTCCATCTCCCAGCTCGTGCAGCCGTCGATGATGTCGTTCAGCACCGTCACGCTGGAAGGGGCGTTCTCCGGACGGATCCAGCAGAACCAGCCCGGCGAGCCCTGCGCGAGGCACGTCTGGTCGACGCCGGGCGTACCGCCTTCGTCGTCGCCGCCGTCGCCCCCGCTCTTGCCCTTGCCGCCACCATCGTCGTTCGACGGCTGGGTCTTCACCTCGATCAGCTCGCCGTGGCCGGCGAGCTGATAGCCGGTGCACGAACCGCCCGAGCCGTCGCAAACCGAGTAGTACTCGCCGGGATCGTAGACGCCGTTACCGTTCGTGTCGTCCCAGTCGTCGAGCACGGCGATCGGCAGCGGGCAGTTCACGCCGCCGGCGGGGGCCGCGCGGGCCGCGCCGACGGTCGAGACGCCCATCTCGTCCACCCCGAAGATGCGGGCGAACAGCGTCGGAATCGTGTGCTCGACGCGTACGCGCACCTTGCTCTCGGCCATGATCACGTCGACGTCGGCGTCCCCGACGGTCACGTCGATGCCCATCACCTTGTGCTTGTTGGCGAATTCCTTCGCCTTCGCGCGCGCCTCCTCCGCGGTGCCGTCGGGGTCGGCGAGCATCATCGCCCCGGCCAGCGCGCCGGAGTCGGCCGCGCGCTGCGACTGCGTCCGGGCGGTGACCAGCATGCCCAGGTCGATCGCCAGCGCCGCTCCGCCGATCAGCACGCCGAGCGCCGCCACCGACATCACGAGCACGGTGCCCCGCGTATCGTCGCGGAGACGTGCCAGGAAGCCCTTCTCTCGCTGCTGTTGGAAACGCGTGGCCATTGGGGTCCCGCCCTCTTCGGATCGTGCCGTTTCGTGTCGAACTTGGATCTCGGTGACGCCCTCCCCCGCCGGCTGTCCCCACCGTCGGGGACGAGGACGCCCGGGGTGGGAAGATCACATACCGTGCCCCCCGCGGCCCGGGCACACGGGTACGCCGTAAGTCTATATTTTTCTATTGGTTATAATGTTTCAGCGATCCGGTACGAGGATGGCCTCACCCCGTGGAGACTTGCAGAGCGCAAGGATGCTTGCGGACTGAAGCGGCGGCGACTTGGCGGGCCAGCGCTCAGCCTCCCCGCCTGACCTCCTCGAGCCACCGAGCGATCCGCTCCTCCAGGATCGAGAGCGGAAGAGCACCCTCGAGCAGGACGGCGTCGTGGAAGGCCCGGAGGTCGAAGTCCTCGCCGAGCGCCTCCTCCGCCCGCCCGCGCAGCTCCCGCAACTTCAGCTCCCCGATCTTGTAGGCGAGCGCCTGCCCCGGCCACGAGATGTAGCGGTCGATCTCCGTGCGGACGTTGTGCTCCGAGAGGGCCGAGTTGTCCAGGAGACAGGCCTCGGCACGGTCCCGACTCCAGCCCATCCAGTGAACCCCGGTGTCGATCACCAGGCGGCAGGCCCGCCACATCTCGTAGGACAACCGGCCGAAGCGCTCGTAGGGTGTCGCGTAGATCCCCATCTCCTCGCCCAGCCTCTCGGCGTAGAGGCCCCACCCCTCCGTGAAGGCGGTCACCGAGAGGTCCCGCCGGAAGCCGGGGACGCCCTTCATCTCCTGCGCGAGCGCGATCTGGTGATGGTGCCCGGGAACGGCCTCGTGCAGCGTGAGCGCGGGGATGTTGTAGAGCGGCCGGGCGTCGAGGTCGTGCGTGTTCACCATGTAGCCGCCGGCCACCCCGTTCTCGTAGTCGCCCTCCCAGTAGCGACCGGTCGTGTAGTCGGGGGCGATCTCGGCGGGCACCGGCCGGACGCCGTAGGAGAGCCGCGGGAGGGTGCGGAAGAAGGCCGGCATCTCCTCGTCCGCCTTCTTCGCCACGTAGGAGGCGAACTCCAGCAGCTCCTCGGGCGTGTCCGCGTAGAAGCGGTCGTCGGTGCGCAGGTAGGAGAGGAACGCCTCGAAGGAGCCTTCGAAGCCCGTGGATTCGATCACCGCCTCCATCTCGGCGCGAACGCGGTCGACCTCCTCCCGCCCGATCCGGTGCACCTCCTCGGGCGTGAGGTCGGTGGTCGTGTGGTGGCGCACGAGGGTCCGGTAGTACGCCTCTCCATCCGGGATCGAGCGCACCCCGAGGCTGTCGCGTGCGGCCGGCAGGTAGCGCTCCTCGAGGAAGGCGACGAGCCGCTCGACCGCCGGCCGCACGGCCTCTTCGATCACCCGACCCGCGGCGTCGCGGAGCTCCGATCGTCGCGCCCCCGGAATCGCGTCCGGGAGCCCCCGAAGCGGCTCGAAGTAGACGCTCTCGGTCGCCTCCGTGGCCGGCCGCTGACGGCGGGCGGCCTCGAGGATCCGCTCCGCGACGACCGGTGGCTGGACCCAGCCCGTCTCGATGCCCCGCTCGAGATTGGCGACGTGTTCGTCGACGAAGCGCGGGTAGTCCCGCATCCGCGCGATCCAGGCCTCCGCGTGGGCGGACGAGCGAGTCGGAGTCTGCAGGGCCAGGTAGCCGAGCAGCGTGTGGAAGCCCGAGTCGTTCGTGAACGGGACGCGGCCCTCGTCGAAAGCGGCCATCTCGACCCGGCGCTCGAGCATCCAGGCGAGGAGGTCGTGGTTCAGCCGCTCTTCCTCCGGCAGCTCGGAGCGCTCGATCGTCCGGAGACGCTCGCGGAAGCGGCGGTTCGTCGCGGCCCGACGCCGCTCGGCCTCCGGCGTCACGACGGGCAATCGGCCGAGCGCGGCCAGGTTCCCTTCGCGACCGGCGCGGATCGGGTCGTGAGCGAGGTCGAAGGAATCGACCGCGGCGACGAGGGCGTCGAAGCGCTCCTCCGCCGACTGGGCGGCGAGCGGCTGGACGGCGGCCATCGCGGCGGCCAGGAAGACGTAGGGCGAGATCGCGAAGGCGGGCGCCACGGTACCGGCGAGGGTAGAGCGGGTCTTCATCGGGTCGTCGCCCTCCGTGCTCGGCGGATGGATGCATGCCGGAGGTGGGAGTCGAACCCACATGGGCTCTCGCCCAGCGGCTTTTGAGGCCGCCGCGTCTGCCGTTCCGCCACTCCGGCCTGAACGACGTGGACCCTACCCTATACCCCGGGTGCCGGTTTCGGCCACCCGGAGAATCCTGTAGCCCGGCCTGCCCGTAGGTAGATTCGGGAGCCGGAACCGACGTTCGAGTCGACCACCGAAGGGGCACGGGAGGAGCGCATGGAGATCTGGGGGATCGAGCCGATCGTGCTCGTGGGGATGGTATTCAGCTTGATCGTGCTGATGATGATCGGCGGCTTCGTCGCGGTGATCCCGCTCTTCCGGAGGCTGGCGAAGGCGGTGGACGTCTGGCTCGAACAGCGGCGGGCCCTCGGCCCGGAGGCGCGGCATCTCGAGAGCGTCCGCTCCGACCTGGCCGAGCTGCGGGACCGACTCGAGTCGACCGAGAGCCGGCTCGACCTCGTCGCCGAACGGCAGGAGTTCGTCGAACGCCTCCTGGAGGGGGAGACGGTGGCCGGCCGCTCCCCCGAATCCTAGGAGCCCGTCGACGGCGCTCCGGTCGACGCCTCGGCGACGACCCGGTACACCCTGGCCCTCGTCACCCCGAGCTCGTCCCGCTCGATGCCGTAGACCGTGTCCCCGCGCACGCCTTCCAGCCGGAAGCCTTCCGGCGGGGACAGCCGTCCCAGGTAGCTGCCGTCCGCCTCGAACAGGTCCCATCCCCCGGGTTCCTCGAGCTCTCCCGTACGTGACCCGGTGGGCACCTCGACCCAGATGCGTCCGTCCGGCTCGGACACCCGGATGCCCTGCACCGCCGGGAGGACCGGCGCGACCTCGAGGCGGTCGCCCAGGTCGCGCAGCAGGGCCTCGGAGACGTCTTCGCCGGCGAAGCGCTCGTAGAAGCGGTCCACCGCCCTCCGCTCGAGCTCCCCGGTGACCCGGACCGGCGGAGCGTCCAGGGTGACGCGCCGCGTCAGGTCCCCCCGCTCGTCGTGACGCCGGAGCTCGTAGCGCGATCCGGGTGAGACGACGACGCCCGCGCCGGGCACCGCGTCCCAGGACCAGTCGGCCTCGAAGATCCGCGGCAGCCGCGCCGGCGTGTTCTTCTCGGTCCAGCGGAGCACGGTGTCGATCGCGCCGCCGTCGAGCAGCCGGGCGAGCACCACGGGCGTGCCCTCGAGGTGCGACGGAGACGCATAGGACAGGCGTACGAGGACCTCGCCCGTACGCGACACCTTCCACTCCGCCATCGTCGCCAGCAGCGCCGGGGCGTTGGGCTGCGGGCGGACACGATCCGTCCGCAGGTGATCGCCCCGCTCGTCGTACCAGTGGAGGCGCGGCGGGAAGACCTCCCCCACGACCACCGTCCCGTCCTCGAGCGCCCGGACGTAGCCGGGCGTGACGACCTCGCCGGGACCGGAGCCGCGCCCGCCGAACGCGCGCCGCAGCTTGCCCTCCCCGTCCCAGACGGTCACGCGTCCGTCGGAGCGGTCGAGCACGAGCAGCGACCCGTCCGGGGCGAGGTCGACGGCCCGGATCTCGCCGAACGGTGAGCCGTCGACCGGGTCGCCGACGACCCTGGCGCTCGCGAGGCGCCACCCGTCCGTCACGCCGTCGCCGACCGGCGCCCCGTTCTCGACGATCGTGACGCCCGCCGAGTCCCGAACGCTCGGCTTCGTCGGACCGTCGGCACGGGGTGGAAGGTCGCGGCAGCCGGAGCCGAGGACCACGGCGAAGACGGAGAGGGAGCGGAGGGCGCGCACGAGTCGTCTCCCGGGCTCGAGGAGCGGCCGACCATCCAGCGTGGATGGCCTTCGTCACGGACGCTACCGGGGAGCCTCAAGCCCACGTCATGTCACGGAGCGTCTCCCGTCGAGACGTGCCGCCGGCCGCCACGTCTCCGCGGAGACGCGGGCGTCCCGAGCACGACAGGTCGATCTGGAAGGGGAGCAACAGAGAGAGGCGCCGTCCGGATTCGAACCGGAGTAGGGGGCTTTGCAGGCCCCTGCCTAGCCACTCGGCCACGGCGCCGTACGGGCGGATCGGCCCGAGAGGAGATTAGCCTATCCTCCCCTCCACCCTGGGGAAAGGCAGGCCCGGTTGTCGCCCCTCCTCGCCGTTCCTATACTCGGGCGCAGCCCGAGCGTGCCGCCTCACGGCGCGCGACCGCGGGCCCCGAGCGGGGCCCGCGCACCATCGACCGCGGGAGGACTCCTGCTCCGGTCCAGACGCGCCCGGAATCGCCCCGGTGCCCGCACGCTGGGCGCCCTCGCCGCCGTCGTCTCGCTCCTCGCCCTCCCCCCCGGCCTGGCGGGACAGGAGCGCACGCCACGAACCGAGGACGCCGAGCTCCCCGTCCAGGGCGAGCTCCGCATGCGGGTGGCACCGGCCTTCCAGGCGTGGCACACCGAGTACGGTCCGGGACCGGGCGGCTCGGAGGAGGTCCCGCTCCTCGAGGACTGGGACGGCCCGCTGCTCGAGCAGCTCTACCCGGGGCCGGAAGCGCTGGTGTCGGGGCTGAACCGGGCGGCGGACTCCCTCGGCTTCGAACCGCTCGCGCCGGGGGAGGCCTCGCTCGGCGACCTGGACGTCCGGGAGCTCGACGCCGACGTTCGCTCGATCCCGTTCCGTCTCGAGTTCGGGATCCTGGACCGGCTGTCGGTCGACTTCATGCTCCCGCTGATCAAGACCGAGGCGGAGCCGTTCGTGGACGTCGACCTCTCGGGGGCGAACCTGGCCCTGGCCGCCGACGCCTTGGCCGACCCGGAGGCGTTCTTCGGCGGCATCTCCACCGCCCGGACGCTGCTCGAGGCGCGCATCGCCAGCGGCGAGCTCACGCCGGACCAGGAGGCGCAGGCCGTGGATCTCCTCTCGGCCTCGGGCGCCTTCGCGGCCGCCCTCGAGAGCCGCGTGACCGGCCAGCGCTTCCTCCCCGCGGCCGGCTCGACGGCGGGCCAGCAGCTCCTGGCGCACTACAGCGCGCTGATGGAGGGCTTCTCGGCCTTCGACCTGTCGCTTCCGAGCTTCATGCTCCCGGAACCGGGGACGGACGGCCTCTTCGAGACGCTCGGCGTCCCTCCCCTGGCGACCACCAGTCGGGGCCTGCTCTTCGGCGAGCCGGAATTCGGGCTCCGGTTCGAGGTGCTGGACGGGTTTCGCCGTCTGCCGGAGGAACGGGGCGGCCTCGAGGCGCGGACGACGGTCGGCGTTCGGGTGCGCTTCCAGGTCCGGAGCGCGAACTCGACCGTCTTCATCGATCCCGAGGACGTCGTGGGCCTTCCCCTGGGCGACGGACAGCGCGACGTGGAGTTCTCGCTGTACCAGGACCTCCGCCTCGCCTCGACGCTGCTCGTCAACCTGGTCGCCCGCTACGGGGTCCAGCAGGCCGACGAGCTCGCGGTCCGGATCCGCTCGCCCGACCGACCCCTGGCGCCCGCCGCCTTCGACGCCGTGGTGGAGCGGGACCTCGGCGACTACGTGCAGCTCCGCTTCGCCCCGCGCCTGCTCCTGGACCCGCTCGTCTCGCTCGGCGCCGAGTACCGCTACTGGAGCAAGGGTGCGGACAGCTACCGTGCGGTGGAAGGGGGCGTCGACGCCTCGCCGCTCGAGCTCCAGACCGAGCAGACGCGGCATCGCGTCGGCCTCGGCGCCTTCTACCGGCCGGACGCGCCGGAGGAAGGAGAGCGGCCGGGAGCCGTGCCCGAGCTCGGCTTCATCTACCAGACCGCGATAGCGGGCTCGGGCGGCGAGACGCCCGCGGCGAGCCTCGTCACCTTCCACGTCCGCGTCCCCGTCCGTCTGTTCTGAGGAGTCGCCATGTCGCTCGACCCACGCTACGTCGCCCTCACCGCCGTCGCCCCGACCGTCGCCGCCGCGGGCCTGCTCGCCATCGCGTCGAGCACTCCGGGGCCGTCGCCCGATCCCCGAGCGCACGGTGCCGTCGGCGCGGCGTCGACGCCGCCGGCCGACCACCACGTGCACGTCTGGAGCCGGCCGGCCCGCGACCTCCTCGTCCGGGCCCAGGAGGAGCTCGGCCAGGAAGTGATCTCCGCAGAGCAGGCCCGCGTCCTCTCCGGGTCGGACGCCGTCGCGGCGCTCGACTCGGCCGGTGTCGAGCGGGGTGTGCTGCTCTCGACGGCCTACTTCTTCGGAATCCCGGACGTCGAGGTGGAAGAGGAACGAGAGAAGGTCCGCGCGGAGAACGACTACGTGGCCCGACAGGCGGAGGCCCACCCGCACCGGCTCGTGGCCTTCCTCAGCGTGAACCCGATGGCCGACTACGCCGTCGACGAGATCGAGCGAATGGGCGGCCGTGAGGCGGTCGTCGGCCTCAAGCTCCACCTCGGCAACTCGAACGTGAGCCTCAGGGACTCGGCCGAGGTGGCGCGGCTCCGGGAGGTGTTCGCGCGGGCGAACGAGCGGGGGCTGGCCATCGCGGTCCACCTCGGAGGGCGGAGCCCGGACTTCGGCGCCGAGGACGCGGAGGCCTTCCTGAACGAGGTCCTCCCGGCCGCCCCGGACGTCTCCGTGCAGGTCGCCCACATGGGCGGACCGGGCGGATTCGGGCCGGGCACGCGTGCGGCGGCCGACGCCTTCGCGGCGGCCCTCGAGGACCATCCGGAGCGCACGGAAAAGCTGTTCTTCGACCTCTCCGGGGTGCCGCACCCGACGTACGTGGCGCGGGGCGACTCGACCCTCGAGCGGCGGATCGCGGAGCTCAACCGGGCCTTCGTGGAGACCGCGCGGGCGATCGGCTTCGACCGAATCGTCTACGGCACCGACTGGCCGGCGATCTCGATGCCTCGGTACCTGGCGGGCATCCGCGCCGCACTCCCGCTCGCGGAGGAGGAATTCCGCGACCTCGTGGACGACCCGGCGCCCTACCTCCTCCGGGCCCGGGACGCACCGGGCGCCGGCCCCTAGCCCCTCCGGCCCGCCGGCACCCCCTGGAGCAGCTCGCGGGCGTGGTCCCGGGAGAGCCCGCTCTCGGGGTCTCCGCCCAGCATGCGGGCCAGCTCCTCGATGCGGGCCTCCCCCTCCAACAGCTCGACGCTGGTCGCGGCGCGCCCGCCCGCCTCCTCCTTCGTCACGCGCCAGTGGGCCCCCGCCCGAGCGGCGATCTGGGGCAGGTGCGTGATCACGAAGACCTGGTGGCGCTCGGACACGGAGGCCAGCTTCTCGGCCACCCGATGGGCGACCTGGCCGCCGACGCCGGCGTCGATCTCGTCGAAGACCAGGCTCGGCACGTCGTCGACGCGGGCCCGCACGGGCATGAGCGCGCGCAAGAGGCGGCTGAGGGCGCCTCCGGCGCTGACGCGGCGCAGGGGGCCCGGCTCGAAGCCCGGGTTCAGCGACACGCGGAACTCGACGTACTCGGCCCCGTTCGGACCGGGCTCCTCGCGCGGCTCCAGCGCCACCTCGAACCGGCCGCCCTCGAGCCCGAGCCCGGCCAGGAGCGGCTCGACGGCCCGGGCCAGCCGCTCGGCCCCCTCCTCGCGCCGGGCGGTCAGCTCGTCGGCCCGCTCGCGGAGCTCGTCCGCCAGCCCGTCGATCTCCGCCTGCAGCTCCTCGATCCGGCGTTCCGAGCCCTCCATCGCCTCGAGCTCGTCGCGGGCCGCGCGACCGGCCTCCAGCACTTCGGCGACCGTGTCGCCGTACTTCCGCTGGAGCCGGAAGATCTCGTCGAGCCGTTCCCGCACCCGCGCCAGCCGGCCCGGATCGTGCTCGACGTCCCCGCTGTAGGCGGCGAGCCGCCGGCCGAGCTCCTCCAGCTCCGCGCGCGCCGAGGCCAGCATCTCACGGAACTCCTCCGCCTCCGGGTCGAGCCGGACCAGATCCTCCATCCGGCGACCCGCCTCGCCCAGGCGGTCCACCACCGAGCCGTCGCCGCCGTAGACCGCCTCGTGCAGCCAGCCGGAGAGCTCGGTCAGCTCCTCCGAGTTCTCGAGGCGGCTCGCCTCGGCCCTGAGCTCCTCCTCCTCACCCGCGGAGAGCCCTGCCGACGCGATCTCCTCCGCCTTGAAGCGCAGCCAGTCGGCGCGCTCGCGGGCGCGGCCCGCCCGCTCGCGGACCCCTTCCAGCGCCTCGCGCCGCTCGGCCAGGGCGGCGTGGAGCTCGGACACGCGGTCGGCCAGCTCGCCGGCGTCGGCGAAGGCGTCGAGCACCCTCCGCTGCTCCCCCCGCTCCAGCAGGAGCTGATGCTCGTGCTGGCCGTGGAGCTCGACGAGGGCGGATCCGAGCTCCCAGATCAGCCCGGCGGTGGCCGGTGAGCCGTTCACCCACGCCCGATTGCGGCCCTCGCGCTGCACCTCGCGGCGGAGGATCAGCCAGCCCTCGTCCGGCTCCACGCCCGCCCGCCGGCAGGCGTCGACCAGCTCCTCGCGACCCTCGACGTCGAAGGCGGCCTCCACCAGGGCGCGCTCCTCCCCCGCGCGCACGTCGTCGGTGGAGGCGCGCTCGCCGAGAAGGAGCGAGAGGGCACCCACGATGATGGACTTCCCGGCGCCGGTCTCTCCCGAGAGGACGTTGAGGCCGGGCGCCAGCTCGAGGCTCAGGTCCTCGATGACCGCGTAGTGGCGGATCCGCAGCTCCCTCAGCACGACGGCCTCAGCGCTCCCGGGCCTCGACGTCGCCCCATCGGAGCTTGCGCCGCAGCACGGAGAAGAAGCTCTGCTCGGGAAACTGGACGAGGCGGACCGGATGGGCGGAAGGGGCCACCTCCACCCGGTCCCCGTCTTCGAGCTCGAACCCGGACTGGCCGTCGACGGTGAGGAGGGTGTCCTGGCTGCGGGGGCGCACCTCCACGACGAGACGGGAGTCGGAGGGGACCACGACGGGACGGACCGCGAGGGTGTGCGGGCTGATCGGCGTGGCCACCACGGCGTCGAGCGAGGGGACGAGCACCGGCCCGCCCGCCGACAGGCTGTAGGCCGTCGAGCCGGTCGCCGTCGCGATCACGATGCCGTCGGCGCTGTACTGGCCGACCTCCTCGTCGTCGACCCAGACGCGGAGCGTGATCAGCCGCGCGAAGCCGCTCTTGTGCACGACGGCGTCGTTGAGCGCGTACAGCGACCCCACGTCGTCCTCGCCGTCGGCCCGTCGGACGGCCACGTCGAGGGCCAGTCGGTGCTCCTCGCGGAACTCGCCGGCCACGAGGCGGTCGAGCGAGGCCTCGAGGGCCTCGAGGGGCGCCGCCGTGAGGAAGCCCAGCCGCCCCAGGTTGCAACCGGCCACCGGGATCCCTCGAGGGCCGGCGAGCCGCGCGCCCTGGAGGAGGGTCCCGTCTCCGCCGAGCGTGAGCAGCAGGTCCAGGCCGTCCCAGCTCTCTTCCAGCCGCGGGGAACCGTCGCGCGCCGCCCCGACGGTGTCCGGGCCGAACGCGAGCTCCACCTCCAGCTCCCCGGCCCGACGCTCCAGCCGCTCGATCACCCGGGGGAGCCCGCCGTAGTCGGGGTTCCCGTAGACGCCGATCCTCATCCCTTCACTCCCCTCGCTCCGACACGTTCACCTCTCGCGCTCCACCGCGTACGTGGCCACGTCCGCGAGCAGCCCTGCCCCCTCCAGGCCGGCGAGCTCGGAGCGGGCCTCCTCGGCGAGCGCCCGCGCGACCCTCCGGGCCCGCTCGAGTCCCAGCACCGACGGGTAGGTCGCCTTGCCCAGCGCCCGGTCGCGCCCGCCGGTCTTGCCGAGCTGCTCGGCGTCTCCCGTGACGTCCAGGATGTCGTCGACCGCCTGGAAGGCCAGCCCCAGGGTGTGACCGAACCGCCCGAGCCGTTCCTCCAGCTCGTGGGGAGCCCGCGCCGACAGCGCGCCCATGCGCGCGGCCGCCTCCAACAGCGCCGCGGTCTTGCCGGCGTGGATCGCCTCCAGCCCGGCCCGGTCCACCCGGTGCCCCTCGGCGGCGAGGTCGCGGAGCTGTCCCCCGACCATGCCGCCGGCGCCGCTGGCGCGGGTCAGGGTCGCGACCAGCCGCCGGCGGGCGACCGGGTCGAGCCCGAGCGACGCGGCACCGCCGAGCACCGCGCGCACCGCCAGCGGCATGAGCGCAGCCCCCGCCGCCACGGCCGTCGGGACCGCGAAGCGGACGTGTACGGTCGGCCGGCCGCGCCGCAGGACGTCGTCGTCCATGCACGGCAGGTCGTCGTGGACCAGCGAATACGCGTGCACGAGCTCCACGCTGCACGCGAGCCGGTCGGCGCCGGGCCCGTCCTCGCCCCCGGCGGCCGCGCGGGCGCCGAGGAGCAGCAGCGGCCGGATGCGCTTGCCGGGCGAGAGCACGGCGTGCCGGACCGCCGCCGCGGCGTCGGCTCCGACGCCCTCCAACTCCTCCGCCAGGAGCTGCTCGAGGGCCCGATCGACCCGCCGGCTCACCGGCGCGAGCCGCTCGCCCGCCTCGACGTCGCCCCCGGCCTCCGGCGTCCGCGTCACGTTCAGTCCTCCGTCGCCTCCTCCGGCAGCTCGAAGTCCACCGCTTCGAGCTCGCCGGCTGCCTCCTCCACGACCTCCTCCACGCGCCCCCGCGCCTCGTCGAGCAGACGGTTCGCCGTGCGCAGGCGGGCCACCCCCCGCTCGAAGAGCTCGAGCGCCTCGTCCAGCTCCAGCTCCTCGCGGTCCAGCCGACCCACGATGGCCTCCAGCTCCTCCAGGGCCGCCTCGAAATCGGGCTCCCGGTCCTCGCCGTTCACGCTTCCTCCTCCGTTTCCAGGGGCTCGACCTCGCGCACCTCGCAGCCCACGCGGCCGTCGACCACGCGCAGCCGGAAGCCGTCGCCGGCCTCGAACTCGGCCGCCCGACGGAGCACCCGGCCCTCCTCCGAGAGCGGGACGGCGTAGCCGCGCCGCAGCGTTCCGAGCGGGCTCAACGCGTCGAGCCTGCCCGAGAGCCGCTCGAGCCGCGCGCGCCACCGCTCCAGCCGGCGGTCGAGGAGGCCGAAGAGCCTCTCGGCCGAGCGCTCGGCGCGCTCGGTGCCCCGCCGAGTGCGCTCCCGCAGCCCCTGGACGAGGCGGCCGGCCAGGTTCCGGAGCTCGGTGCGGAGCGCGGGTCCGTCGGCCACCGCGACCTCCCCGGCCGCCGAGGGCGTGGGCACACGCCGATCCGCCACCAGGTCGCAGATCGTCACGTCCACCTCGTGGCCCACCGCCGAGATGACGGGAATCGGACAGCCGGCGACCGCCCGCGCGACCGGCTCCTCGTTGAAGGCCCACAGGTCCTCGACCGATCCCCCGCCTCGGGTGATCACCATGACGTCGACGCCGCCGAACCGCACCAGCCGGTCGAGCGCCCGGACCACGTCCCCGGCGGCTCCCTCGCCCTGGACCCGGCAGTGGGAGACCAGCACGCGCGTCCAGGGGGCCCGCCGCCCGATCACGGTCACCACGTCCCTGAGCGCCGCGCTCGTGCGGGAGGTCACCACGCCGACGGTCCCCGGGACCCGCGGGATCGGCCGCTTCCGCTCCGGATCCAGCAGGCCCTCCGAGGCGAGCTGACGGCGCAGCCGCTCGAAGGCGAGACGCCACAGGCCCTCGCCGAGCGCCTCCATCTCCCGGACCACGACCTGAAAGCTCCCGCGGGCCTCGTAGAGGGACACCTCGCCCCGCACGCAGACCTCCATCCCGTCCTCGGGCTCGGTGGGGAGCTTCCGGGCGTCGCCCCGGAACATGACGCAGCGGACCTGGGCGTCCT
The DNA here is from genome assembly GCA_964515425.1 of uncultured Gemmatimonadota bacterium. Lineage (GTDB taxonomy): Bacteria > Gemmatimonadota > Gemmatimonadetes > Palauibacterales > Palauibacteraceae > CAYVFM01. The sequence continues at coordinate 26,133 of CAZEUW010000005.1, forward strand.
CGTCGCGGAGGCTGAAGTAGCAGTGCCCGGAGCTCGGCCGGCGCCAGTTCGCGATCTCGCCCGTCACCCAGAGCGTCGGGAAGACGTCCTCGAGCACCTGACGGGCCGCCGCGTTGAGGTCGGCGACCGAGATCGCCGTCTCGGCGGTGGTCCCCGGGTCGGGTCCGGGCTTCCCCTCGGACGCCGGGGCAGCGGGCTCCGCGGACGGACCCCCGACGGCAGGATCGGCCCCCGAGGCCGGCGCGCCGAAGAGCGGAATCTGGCCCTCGCCGTCCGGCGGCGTCACTCGGTGCCGCCCGACGCCGCCCCCGCCGCGGCCTCCTGCCGGTGCCGGCGGGCGGCCCGCAGGGTGTTCCGGAGCAGCATGGCGATCGTCATCGGCCCGACGCCGCCGGGCACGGGCGTGATACGGGAAGCCACCTCGCGAACCTCCTCGAAGGCCACGTCGCCCACCCACCGGTAGCCCTTCTCGGCGTCGGGATCGTCGACGCGGTTCGAGCCCACGTCGATCACGACCGCCCCGTCCCGCACCATCTCCGCCGTGATCGTCTCCGGCCGCCCGATCGCCACGATCAGCAGCTCGGCCCTCCGGGTGACGGCGGCGAGGTCCCGGGTGCGGCTGTGGGCGACGGTGACCGTGGCGTTGGCCCACGGCTCCCGCTGCATGAGGATCGAGGCCATGGGACGGCCCACGATGTTCGAGCGGCCCACCACCACGGCCTCCCGTCCCTCCGGATCGTATCCGATCCGACGCAGCAGCTCCTGGATCCCCGCGGGCGTGGCGGGGCGGAAGGCGTCCGGATCGCCGCTCAACGTGCGGCCCACGTTCCCCGGATGGAAGCCGTCGACGTCCTTGGCGGGGTCGATGCGCTCCATCACCCCCCGCTCGTCGACGTGGTCGGGCAACGGGAGCTGCACGAGGATGCCGTCGACCTCCGGATCCCCGTTCAGTCGGTCGACACGGTCGAGGATCTCCTCCTCCGCGGCGTCGGCCGGCAGGTGGTGGTCCGGAGCGTGGATCCCGACCTCCTCGCACGCCCGCGTCTTCATGCGGACGTAGGAGGCCGAGGCCGGGTCCTCGCCCACCAGCACCACGCCGAGGCCGGGCGGGCGGCCCCCGGCCGCCAGCTCCTCCACCCCGGCGGCGACCTCGCGGCGCACGTCGGCCGCGATCGCCCGTCCGTCGATCAGCTCCGCCGACATCGCCTCACCGGGCGAAATCGACCGCTCGCGTCTCCCTCACGACGACCACCTTGATCTGACCGGGATATTGCAGCTCCTCCTCGATGCGGCGGGCGGCGTCCTCGCTCAGCCGCTCCATCTCCTCGTCGCTCACGGCATCGGGCATCACCATCACCCGGATCTCACGGCCGGCCTGGATCGCGTACACCTTCTCGACGCCGTCGTACGAGCCGGCGAGACGTTCGAGCTTCTCGAGCCGCTGGACGTAATTCTCGAACGACTCCCGCCGCGCGCCGGGGCGGGCACCCGAGATCGCGTCGGCGGCGGTGACGAGGAAGCTCTCCGGATAGCGCGCGGGCTCCTCGTCGTGATGCGCCCGGATCGCGTTGAGGACCTGGTCCGGCTCGCCGTGCTCCTCGGCGACCCGGTGGCCGAGCTCGACGTGGCTGCCCTCGTGCTCGTGCGTGAGCGCCTTCCCGACGTCGTGCAGCAGCCCCATCCGGCGGGCCATCTGGACGTCCAGGCCGAGCTCCGCCGCCATGTTCCCCGCCAGCAGCGCCACCTCGCGGGCGTGCTGGAGCTGGTTCTGTCCGTAGCTGGTCCGGTAGCGGAGCCTTCCCAGCAGCTCCTTCAGGTGCGGATGGAGGTCGTGGACGCCCAGCTCGTAGAGCACCTCTTCCGAGGCCTCGCCCATCGAGTCGCGGACCTCCTCCCGAGCCTTCTCGACGACCTCCTCGATGCGGCCGGGATGGATACGGCCGTCCGCCACGAGCCGGTCCATGGCCACCCGGGCGACCTCGCGACGGATGGGGTCGAAGCAGGAGAGGAGGACGGCTTCCGGCGTGTCGTCCACCACCACGTCGACCCCGGTCGCCGCCTCGAAGGAGCGGATGTTCCGGCCCTCGCGGCCGATGATGCGCCCCTTCATGTCGTCGCTGGGGAGGGAGACCACCGAGACGGTGGCGTCCGAGGAGTGGTCCACGGCCAGCTTCTCGATGGCCATGGAGATGATCTTCCGGGCCTCGCGC